>JBCNQO010000099.1:0-6067 GCA_039592825.1 Flavobacterium sp. | reverse complement strand
CAAGCCTTCATACAGTAGACCTTTCATTTAACCAACATACGGTCTTGGATTGTTCGGATTGTTCCGTTCTTCACAATCTTTATTTGGACTATAATCCGCTAGAAATGCTTTCGATCAAGAATGGCGCTAATGAGAACGTCGATGCAGATTACAACATTCCATACATTTGTGCCGACGAAAGCCAGATTACTTCACTGAAGCAGCATTTTTCCCAACAAACAACCATCAATTCCTATTGTTCCTTTACGCCGGGAGGCAATTACAACACAATAACAGGAAGCCCGCGATTCAATTCCGGAAGTGGTTGCGATGCCACGAGTGCAGTAGTGAATACGCTAAAGTTGAAATTGAACGACGGCACAAATTCCGGCTACGCTTTTGCAAATCAAAACGGGACTTACAATTTTTTCACGGGTTCGGGAAATTTCGAAGTCTCGGCCGAATTCGAGAATCCAGCGTATTTTTCTACTAGTCCATCGGTGGCGAACGTCAATTTTCCTGAGGTGAACAATTCAGTGAGTGCTCAGGATTTCTGTGTTTCTCCAAACGGAATCCACCCTGATCTGGAAGTCGTGATCGCTCCCGTCACCGTAGCGCGTCCGGGGTTCACGGCCAGTTATCAACTTATCGTAAAAAATAAAGGGAACCAGATTATTTCGGGAGACGTGACCTTGACTTTTGATGATTCCAGAATGGATTTTATCCAAAGCTCATCGGCCGGAAATGCTTCTGCAGGAAATTTGAGTTTTCATTTTGACAATCTTTCGTTTTTTCAGGCAGTCGGCTATGTCGTCACTTTCGAGGTGAATTCTCCAACCGAGACGCCAGCGGTGAACATAGACGACGAATTGGTGTTTGCAGCCAACGTTACGTCGGCCGCGACCGACGAAACGCCTCTGGATAACACATTCACGCTTTTGCAGACAGTAGTCGGTTCCTACGACCCGAACGACAAGCATTGCCTCGAAGGCGCAACGGTTTCTACACAAAAAATTGGCGAGTATCTGCACTATGTGATCAATTTCGAGAATACGGGAACGTTTCCGGCCGAGAATGTCGTGGTAGCCGACGAGATCGATGCCTCAAAATTCGATCTTGCCACATTCCAGTTGCTTTCGACTTCTCACGCGGGCACGACCAGAGTTACCGGGAACAAAGTCGAATTCATTTTTCAGGGAATCGATTTGGGAATCAATGAACACGGCAATATCGTCTTCAAGATCAAGACCAAAAACACGCTTACAAACGGTTCGTCTGTGATGAACAAAGCCAACATTTTCTTCGATTACAATTTCCCGATCGAGACCAACGAAGCCGTTACGACGTTCCAGAATTTGAGTACGGGCGAATTGTCAAAAGATTATTCTGTCGTTCTGTTCCCGAATCCGGCCAGCGATTCTGTCGCGATCAAAGCCGATTCGGCAATCAAGTCGATCTCGATTTTTGATGTGAACGGACGATTGGTGAGCGTTTCCTTTTCCGATTCCAACGAGTCGAAAGTGGACGTTTCCAGATTGCGTTCGGGCGTTTATTTCGCGAAAGTCGCTACAGACAAAGGCGTTTCGGTTCAGAAGTTGTCCAAAAATTAAGATCCGAATAAATCATTTGTGGAATCCCGATTGGCGAAAGTTGGTCGGGATTTTTTGATTTCACCCGATGCGGAAAAGGTCGGAAGTGGCGTATTCTCAGTAAGAAACACCGAATTCTAAACAATTTGTCGCGGTTTAAAACCAATCCTTATTTTTGTTTCAGTCGTATTGACCATGAAACAAAACCTACTCGTTTTATTGCTATTCGTTTGCACAATGCTTTCTGCCCAATCGGCGGACAGTCTCGTTGCAAAGTTGCCCCAAGCGAAAAACGACATCGAGAAAGCCGACGCCTTGAACGCTATCGCCGACGCTTACAAGATTTCCGATCCTTCAAAAATGGGCCAATATGCCGGCAAAGCCCTGGAATTATCGCGCAAGATAAAGTACAAGGTAGCAGAAGGAAATGCCTTGCTGAACCTGGGCAATGCCGGCATTTTATCTGGCGATTACGCCAAAGCGCTGCAAAATTTCAGTGCCGCCCAGAACCTTTTCGAGGGCGAACTTTCTACAAGTCCGAAAGACGAGAAAATCAAAGCCGGCCTGGCCAAAGCGTACGGAAGTTTAGGGATCGTATTTTCGGAACAAAGCAACTACGCACGCGCTTTGCAGTTTCACCTAAAAGCCGTTCCGCTTTACGAGACGCTCGATGAACCGATGCGTTTGGCGCGCGTCTACAACAACGTCGGAATCGTTTACCAATCGCTGCACAACGATTTCAAGGCACTCGAATTCTTCCTCAAAGCCCAGAAATTGCAGGAGAAAATTGGAGACGCAACGGTTGGCATCACTACGACCAATATCGGCAACATTTATCTGTCCCAAAAAAATTATACCAAAGCGCAAGAGCATTATCAGCGTGCCCAAAAAATGTTTTCGGAATTCCCGAATCCTCGTGGGCTTGGCGAATTGCAGAACAATCTGGGTTTGTATTATTTCGAGACCGGAAACAATCCGAAAGCGCTCGAAACCTGGAATTTCGCACTTAAGACTTTCGCATCCATAGAAGACAAATTCGGTACGGCCGACACTTATGCGCATCTGGCCAATTACTACAAATCGGCTAAAAATCTCGATCAGGCTATGGCTTTCGCCAATAAGTCGCTGGCTTTGGCGCACGAACTCGAAATTCCAGAGCAAGTCGTGATCGCCGAGAAAATGATAAGCGAGATTTACGTGCTAAAAGGCGATTCCAGTCTGGCTTTGCTGCACTACCAAAAATACAGTTCGGCCAAAGACAGTCTCAACGTTCACGAGAATATCCGCAAAAGCGTTCAGGCCGAAATGAACTACGAATTCGACAAACGCGAGGCCTTGCAGAAAAAAGAGCAGGAAAAACGCGAATTGCTTTACAGCGAACAATCTAAGCGCCACACGCTTCAAACGTTCTTCATTGTGCTGTTCAGCCTGTTGTTGTTTGGAATAATTTTCCTCATTTACAACAGGTTGCAGCTCAAGAAGACCTTAACTTTGGAGAAAGAACTGGCCGAATACGAGCAAAAGGCTTTGCATCTGCAAATGAACCCGCATTTCGTTTTCAACTGTTTGGGGTCGATTTCGAGTTTTATCGTGCAGAATGGTTCCGATGCGGCGATTCGCTATCTGGCCAAATTCTCGAAACTGATGCGTCTCACGCTCGAATATTCCAAGGAGTCGCTCATTCCTATAGACAAGGAAATCGAGAGTTTGCGCAATTATCTGGAACTCGAGCAATTGCGTTTTAACCAGATTTTTGACTTTAACATTTACAAAAGTGCTGACATAGAAGACGATACTGCAATTCCGCCACTTTTGTTGCAACCTTTTGTAGAAAATGCCATCATTCATGGGTTGGTTCCCAAGAAAGAGCAAGGAAAAATCGACATAAAGTTCGAACTTTCGGGCGACAATCTCGTATGTACCATTACAGACGACGGAATCGGCATCGACAAATCGCGACAAATGAAAGAGAAATCGGTGTCTATGCATAAATCGATGGCA
Organism: Flavobacterium sp.; assembly: GCA_039592825.1. Classification (GTDB taxonomy): domain Bacteria; phylum Bacteroidota; class Bacteroidia; order Flavobacteriales; family Flavobacteriaceae; genus Flavobacterium. Next base: position 2,498 of record JBCNQO010000099.1, on the reverse strand, counting down.
CTCGACATCACCAAAAAACGCCTAGAGATGATAAAAGCGATGACCTCGAGAAAAGCGAACGTAGACATAACCGAAAGGGCAGACGACGCCGGGCATATTATTGGAACGCAGGTGGTTTTGACGCTTCCGGTTCAGTATATCGCGAATTGAATTGATAATTGATAATTGACAATTGATAATTGACAATTGATAATTAATGAGTAATAATTAAAAATTAATAATTCTGCTGAAGGAGTTTTTGCTGATCACTAAAAACCAATTAAAGTGGAAAACATTCGGACGAAGTCCGGAAATTGAAAACCAAGCTTCGAATTGAACAAAGAAGTAGTACTGGAAAACCTTAATGCTCTTAACTATCTTAATGGTTCAAAAAAATTAAGGGTAAAGGGAATCCGCGGAAGCGAGAAATTTTGAAAAACGAACAACGAATTTTGAATAACGATTAACGAACGACAATACCACATGATAACCGCACTTTTAATAGACGACGACGCCAATCTCAGGAACGGGATGAAAGGACTTCTGGAAGTTTACGCTCCGGATTTTGCCATTTTAGGTGAAGCCGACAGTGTGGAATCAGGCATAAAAGCCATGGACACTTTGCGTCCGCAGGTGGTTTTTCTCGACATACAACTGGCCGACGGAACTGGTTTCGACATTCTCGAACAATTGGCCCAAAAGCACGGTAAATCTACGGCTCACATCGTTTTCATCACGGCTCACGAGCAGTATGCGATCACTGCTTTTCGCTTTAGCGCACTCGACTTTTTGCTCAAACCGGTCGATCCGGAAGATCTCGAGAAAGTCATTGGCAAGATTCGCGATGTCGTGGCCAAGAACGAAGGTTTTGCGCACATCGATTTGCTTCTGGAGAACATCCGCAAGAAAGTCGACAATTTCAAAAGGATCGCGCTTTCTACGTCCGAAGGCATCCATTTGTTTGAGATTTCCGATATCATCCGCTGCGAAAGCGAAGACAATTACACCAAGTTTTTCATCAGAAACAACAAGGCGATTTTGATATCCAAAACATTGAAAGAATACGAGGAATTGCTCACCGAACACGGTTTTGAGCGCATCCACCAATCGCACCTTATCAATCTTTCGTACCTGAAATCGTACATAAAGAAAGACGGAGGTTACGTAATCATGAGCGACGGAAGCCATTTGCCCATTTCCCAGCGAAAGAAGGAAAGGCTTCAGGAACTTTTGCGAACGATCTGAAACTACAACTATTACCAACTACAATTGCCCAAGTCTTTGCTTAACCAACAAAGGCACAACTAAAATTTCCGACCATGAAAAAACTATACTTTTTGATATTGCTGTGTTGCGGATGGCTTCAGGCCCAACCCGACATCAACACGAGCCCGTCGCCTCTGGTCCAGTGCGACGCGAATGCAGACGGTTTCGAGACTTTCGATCTCACCGCGGCCATTCCGTCTGTGCTGAACGGTATCAACGCCGCCGAAGTCAACGTGACGTTCCATCTCACGATGACCGATGCCGAAAACGGCGTTTCGGAAATCACGGTACCGAACAGCTTTTCCAATTTGAACCCTTTCAGCCAAACTGTTTTTGTAAGGGTAGAGGAGATTTCAGGCGGCGCTTATGCGGTAGCGACCTTGAATTTGATCGTGAGCGAGATTCCAACGGCGACTTTTCAGCAAGCTTCCCAAACGGTTTGCGTTGGGCAATTGGGCACAGTAACGTTTTTGTGCAGCGGAAATGTTGCGCCTTACGTCATTTCTTACAGTGTGAACGGAGGTCCGGTTATAACGATAACTACGGGCAATCCGGCGGTTTCTTTTAATCTGCCGTCGGCCCAGGCCACGACTTATGCGGTAACATTGCTTTCCGTTTCTGGAGCGTCGGGATGTTCCACTACGCTAAATGAAACGGCGACAATTACGGTAGTTCCGGGCGCTGTCGCGTATGCGGCTTCCGATATCGTCGTGCAGCAAAGTCCGAACACGGGAAATGCGATTTTCGACCTTACCGCGAATAGCGATACGATCATTGGGGGCCAAACAGACGTTTCGGTGACTTATTACGAATCGGAATCCGATGCCATCGCTCAAAATAACCCGATTGTTTCTCCTGTCACGTTCGCCAATACCACAAATCCACAAACCGTTTGGGCGGTGGCAAAATCAGATGTGAGCAACTGTTTCGGGATGACGAATTTTGACGTTGTGGTTTCCGATCCAGACGTGGTCTACATTCCGGATGCGGCTTTCAAGGCAGCGCTCATTATGGCGGGCGTCGATTCGGACTCAGACGGCGAGATCCAGTTTTCCGAAGCTGCGGCGATCACCACGCTCAACGTCGACTATCAAAGTATCAGTGACCTTACGGGGATAAAAGCTTTTACGGGATTGCTCAGCCTTTATGCTGTGGGCAATTCGCTTTCGGTTCTCGATTTGTCCGATATGCCGAATCTGCGTTTGGCCTACCTTTCGGGCAACCAGCTCACTTCGATCAACGTGAACGGCGTC
>JBCNQO010000098.1:0-6082 GCA_039592825.1 Flavobacterium sp. | reverse complement strand
GGCGATCAGGTTTTGAGAAACTTCCTCAACGGGCTCGTGATCCACTTGCGTGGCACGAAGGAGAATCCGAAAAACCCGAATGATGTCCTAAAACAGAACAGCGCTCAGGTGAAATCTCCGTCAAAATCGGACAAACCCAAAACTTTCGCCCCGAAAGAGCCCGCCGACAAAAAGGCTCCGAAGAGTTTCGGCAACAAACCTTTCAAGAAAAAAGCGCCCGAAAGTCCGGTAGAGAAAGTGAAATTCACGATCAAGAAACAAAAGTAGTTTCGGGAAACCGACCGCGTATAAACGAAAAAGACCGATTCACGACAATGGATCGGTCTTTTTGGTTCAATATAGTCTCGAAGCGAGTTTGTCCATCAACTTCCTCACGAATCCCAGACTGCAAAGTCCGGCGGCGCTCATGATGTAAATCGCGGCCCGCGGAGGAAAAATGTAACGCGGTTCCATATAAGTGATGCCGTGAAAAATGAGCAAGGCAAGCATGGAACCCCAAAGCGGCCAATACTTGATAAGCCCTTTGGTGCGGATCAGGAATAGGAAAGATCCGATCACGATGAGAATGTTGATGATATTCACGATCGCCATCACGATCCAATAACCTGTCGGTCCTGTAAATGGACCGAGCTTGAATTGTTCCGGACGCATTCCGTTCACGAAGTAAAAATTCCCGTAAATACACTTGACCACAAAAGAACGCACGAGCCAAAACGGATGTTCTTTGGCGTCCTGAATCAGATACTCCTTATAAAGTTGGTTGCGGTCCAGATTCTCGTTTCTCGCTTTGTCGTTGAGACGGTGCATGTTTTTGTTCCAGTTCTGGTAATCTTTGCTGTCGCCGCGAAAATCATTCTGCCAATAGCGCCAATCGAGCGGTTCTTCGCGGAACTCGTACCTTCCCTGATGGGCCACATAATAGAAATAGGCGCTTTGATCTGTTGTGGACTTATCTGCGGTAACGGCTTTGGCAAACTCGAGCACGGCGAATCCGCATGCGATCACCGCGACCATGGAAACGATCGTCTGCTTGCCCAATCTGGCAAAAAGTTCCTTGTTCCTGAAGTAAGCCAATCCGGTAAAACCTATGCCTAATGCCGGTAGCAGCATGGCGTTCGGTCGGTTCAGGATCAGGATGAAAATTCCCAGAGACAGCCAGAGCCAGCTTTTGAAACGCATTTGCCCGGAAAGTATTAAACTCCAACCAAAAGCAGCCAGCGCTACTCCAAAAAAAGCAGAAACCTCACCGATTATGCTAAGCACGTAATAACAGTGTATCGGAAAAAGAAAAGCGAAAAAAGTGGCGAGCAAAGCCACAGATTCACCGAACATACGTCTTGCGGCTTTGTGAATGAGCACCACTGCTCCGGCCGCCAAAAGCGCGTTTACTACCACGCCATAGTACCAAAGCGTCGCATCGGGCGTGCCCACAGGAGCGAACAGATAAGTGAAAGCGAACAGAAAAACCGGACCCGGCGCTTTCGTGATCATGACCTTTTCGTAAGGCATTCCGCCTTTTAGGTAAAACGCGAGATTTCGGGCTTCGTCGTGAAACGTGAAATCGCCCAAAGGTTTGGCTTTGAAAGGCAGGCAGGCAATTCCGAGACACATGACGAGCGTTAACAGGAAAATGAACCAGTCGATGCGATTTTCACGAGAGAAGATTTTTGCCATCCGGGATAGAATTTGGGCAAAAATATGAAAATTTACCCCTTATGGAAGCTCGGTTTTGCGCTATCTTTGGGATGTTTCACAAAAAAATCCCCGATTATGCGCCAGAATTTCCTGATTGTTTTTTTACTGACGGCATTGGCATCGGTCGCCCAAAAAACCGACTACACTTTAGTACAGAATATCCCTTATTACGACAAAGCACCAGACAATTACGCCAAAGAGCGTTGCGTGCTAGATATCTATTACCCTAAAAACGCCAAGGATTTCGCCACGGTAATCTGGTTTCACGGCGGCGGACTTACCGGAGGCGAAAAGGAAATCCCGAGCGCACTCAAGGAAAAAGGCTACGCGATAATAGGTGTGAATTACCGTTTGAGTCCGAAGGCCAAAGTTGAGGATTGTATTGCGGATGCGTCGGCTTCTATCGCCTGGACATTGAAAAACATCTCAAAATACAGCGGAAGCGATGCCAAGATTTTCGTGTCCGGACATTCGGCTGGCGGCTATCTGGGCGCAATGGCGATCCTCGACAAAAAACGTCTTGAAAAATACGGCCTCGATGCCAACAAGATCGCAGGACTGATTCCTTTTAGCGGACAGATGGTTTCGCATTTCACCTATCGCAAGGAAAAAGGAATAGACGAAAAACAGCCTACAATAGACGAATACGCACCTTTGTTCTTCGTGAGAGCCGATGCACCGCCAACGCTTCTCATTACGGGCGACCGCGAACTCGAACTGCTCGGACGTTATGAGGAAAACGCCTACATGGCACGAATGATGAAAATCGCGGGACACAAAGAGACGCGCCTGCTGGAAATGGGCGGCTACGGACACGACATGACGTATCCGGCTTACCCTTTGCTGATCAACGAGATCAAGCGTGTGCTGGCCAAAAACAATCCGAAACAAACCAATTAAAAACGAGAATATGTCATCAATTATCCCTTATCTGTATTTCGACGGGAATTGCGAAGAAGCCATGAATTTCTACCATTCGGTTTTGGGTGGAACGATTCCTTATGTGGGACGTTATGCCGATATGCCGCCTTCTGACGACCAGAAAAGCGATCCGGCCGACGCCAACCGCATCATGCACATGTCTTTGCAGCTCGAAGACGGAGCGGCAATTCTGGCTTCGGACGTTCCATCGAAGGAAATGCCGGGCTTCAAGTTCACTCCGGGCAACAACATCGCCATGTCTTTGAACGCTTCAAGCCGCGAGCATGCCGAGAAAATCTTTAACGGATTGTCTGCCGGCGGAATAGTAACAATGCCGTTAAACGACACGTTCTGGGGCGCTTACTTCGGAATGTGGAACGACAAATTCGGCATAAGCTGGATGGTCAATTACGACGACCCGGCCAAGATGCCGAAATAAGAACAGAAAATCCCGAGTTTCAGCCTCGGGATTTTTTTTGTCCAATTGTAATTTTCAATGCACTGAAAATCGGCTATTTCCTACAAACGAAATCGATTTCGACGGTAGTTTCTGACAAGACAGTGCATTTCAACGAAAAAATGGGCATTTTGCGACTTTTTTAAAAAAGGCTTGTTAACTTTAAGTAAACGCTCAATCCCTAAATCTATGAACAAGACACATTTCGATGTTGTTGAGGATGCCGATGTGCGCCTCAGCGACGCCCTGGTAAATCAGGATGTGGGAGCACTTTTACAACTGTTGCATCCCGATGCCATTTACACAAGTCCACACGGTGAAGTTTTTATCGGAGCCCGAAACGCCCCGGCAAGCAATCCCCAACTTTACCGAATTGAAAAGCTGGAGATCCTGGAACGATCCATCAATTTTTTCAATAGCGTAGCCGTCGTTACGGCTATCGAGAAACGCGAAGGCCGTTACATGGATATTCCTTTCAAAGGATTGTACAGCACGACCCGAATGTGGAGGTTTAACCGCAACTGGCAAATGATTGCCGCTACGTCTGTGATCATATAACTACTCCAACGCGATGGCCGTGATTTACTGTTCCTGGCTTGAACCCAAAAGGCTCGGGCCTAAGAAGCAATCGTTTCTGCCATGAGTTTATCGCACATTCAGGTTATTGAAGAAGCCGAAAACCGACTTTTGAAAGCCCTTATCGCCAACGACAAAAGAGCGTTGGCCAGGATTCTCCATGCCGAAATCGTCTTTACGGACGAAAGCGGACAGACCTTCATTGGCGTGAGGAACATTCCGTACCTGAATTCCGAAATCCTTAAACTGGAAAGCAGCGAAGTGAGTTGCCGCAACATTGCGTTTTTCACCAACGTCGCAATCGTAAACTGCATCGAACACCGAAAAGGTTTTTACAGAGGCATTTCGTTCGAACGAAAACTCAGGATCTCGAGATCGTGGAAATTTACCGGAAGACTGTGGCAGCTGATTTCGGCCAGTCTCGTATTGCTTCCGGAAAACCCAGAAGACATCTACAAATGAATTAATTGATAATTGATAATTATTGTATCGCCGCTTCTCTCCGACGACATCTTCCGAAACAAAGTCGAACATCGGAATAGCTACAAATAAAAAATCCCGACCAAAGCCGGGATTTTTTTATCGAACAACAATTATCAATTGTTAATTATCAATTGTCAATTAGGAATTAAGCCAAAGCCGCCTTAACCTGATCAGCCGCTTCCTGGAACAAAGTCGCAGACAAGATCGGCATTCCTGAATTGTCGATCAATTCTTTGGCCAACTCGGCGTTAGTTCCTTGAAGACGCACGATGATTGGCACTTTGATTGAATCGCCCATGTTCTTGTAAGCGTCCACAACACCTTGGGCAACGCGGTCGCAACGCACGATTCCACCAAAAATGTTGATAAGGATTGCCTTAACGTTAGGGTCTTTCAAGATGATACGGAAAGCTGTTTCAACGCGTTTTGCATCGGCAGTTCCGCCTACGTCAAGGAAGTTCGCCGGTTCGAAACCTGCGTATTTGATAAGGTCCATGGTTGCCATTGCAAGTCCTGCACCGTTTACCATACAACCAACTGTTCCGTCAAGGTCAACGTAGTTCAAACCTGCCGCTTTCGCCTCAACCTCGATTGGGTTTTCTTCGCGAACGTCGCGCATTTCGGCATAAACCGGGTGACGGTACAAAGCGTTGTCGTCGAGGTTCACTTTCGCGTCTACCGCGATGATTTTATTGTCTGATGTCTTCAAGACCGGGTTGATCTCGAACATCGTAGCGTCAGATCCTACATAAGCCGCGTACAAAGAAGTGACGAAAGCCACCATTTCTTTGAAAGCCTGACCCGAAACACCAAGGTTGAAAGCGATTCTTCTCGCCTGGAAAGCCTGAAGCCCAACAGCCGGATCCACTTCTTCGGTGAAGATAAGGTGTGGCGTCTTTTCTGCAACTTCTTCGATATCCATACCACCTTCGGTAGAATACATGATCATGTTGCGTCCTTTTCCGCGGTTCAAAAGCACAGACATATAGAATTCCTTAGTCTCGCTTTCCCCCGGATAATACACGTCTTCTGCGATAAGGACTTTGTTCACTTTCTTTCCTTCTGGCGGCGTTTGAGGCGTGATCAATTGCATCCCGATGATCTGTTCTGCGATTTCCTCAACCTGCTGAAGGTTCTTTGCCAATTTTACACCGCCGCCTTTTCCGCGTCCACCTGCGTGAACCTGGGCTTTGATTACGTGCCATCCGGTTCCGGTTTCGGCAGTTAGCTGCTTGGCGGCCGCAACGGCTTCCTGAGCATTATTGGCAACATGGCCACGTTGTACTTTAACTCCGTAGCTAGCAAGGATTTCTTTACCCTGATATTCGTGTATGTCCATGATAGGTTATTTTGTAAGGTGACGCAAAAATAGGGAATAATGTTGATTTGCCGAACCCTAATCGGGTTTTTTGCGAACGGATTTCTGGTTGATAGCATTGGCCGATTTTGCGTTGGTGATTCTTTCAACCTGTCAGGTCTTAAACCTGTCACCTTTTACAATCCTGACAGGTCCAAATTTCCGATATGCAATTTTTCCGACTCCAGAATTACATCGATTGGGATTTGGGATTTGGAATTTGGTGCTTGGAATTTCAGCGCCCAAAAACTCCGGAACTCAGTTTCTCCGGCGCTCCGGCACTCCACGCAACCTTTTCAACCTTACTGCATCTACCTATCAACCACAATAAAAACAACTATGAAAATCATCAGACTATTGGCATTTTTCGTTCTTGTCGCCTTGACTACGGGCTGCAAAAATGACGACGACAACAATTCCGAAGGCACGCTTTTCGGCACCTGGACGCTTCGCAGCGTTTCGGGAGGATTCGGCGGCGCCAACCAACAGTTCGAACCAGGCGTGATCACCTGGACATTCAACGACGACGGAACAGTCGACGTAGTAAACGGCCAGATTCCGGAAACGGGGTACGAATTCTTCGAAACCGGAAC
>JBCNQO010000097.1:0-6087 GCA_039592825.1 Flavobacterium sp. | reverse complement strand
TCTTGCCAATGTATTTGCTGCGGGTAGCCCGGTGGCCAACGTAGTTGCAGTGGAACTTCCTGTCCAAGCATTGAAATAGTCTGTAGCTATACCTCCGAGTCCTATCGCTGCACTGGCAGAAACAGAACCGGCTCTAGGGCCGTAGATGATTTCGATACGTCCTGGCGCAGTTGATGCCGGTCCCCAAAGTCTTATCTGGAAGCTTTGGTAAATCGTTGTACTGGCATTCCATGTGTTTCCCGATACCTGGTTGAATTCCAAGGTGTAGGTTCCCGCGATTGAAGAGCCATGGCGCAAGCTGCCGTTACCGCCGCCTGCCGGAAAGTTGGCATTGCTGTCTCTGAACCAACCACCGATCAAATTGTTCGGAACAGTGTTCGTAAACATGTTAGCGGGTGTGCGTCCCTGGATCTCGGTGGGAGTTTGGGCACCCATACCTACCCATCCATTGGTAGACATCGTTACCTGCGTATAGCCTACCTGATTAAAGGTAAAGGTAAACGGAAGCGTAACGTACAGATAACCGTCGTCAGAAGTGCCGCTGGTCAATCCTGCAGCTGTGTTCACAATTGTCGGTGAAGACAAAGGCACATAAGTTTCGGTTGAGGTCGCCAACGTGTAATTCGCCACCTGAGCCATGCCCGGCAAAGACAATAGCAGTGCCAGGATAACATAATAATGTTTCCTCATAAATTAATTATTTGTTGTTAAAATGCAGTATTTGCGCCAATGCGCTGGTGATGAAAGTACAAAGAATCTTTGCAAATAATTCAATGTTTTGACGGCTAAATTTGCTTGAAATCAAACATTTAAGAAAAAAATCGACTAACCGCAAAAATTCGCGGACGAACTACACAAAGTGGTGAGGCGTGGCTTTTAAGGAATTTCCGATATGCGGTCGAAATTGGCTAAATTTGAGAAAATTCCTTCGCTATGAAAGACAGAGTAGTTTGGATTACAGGTAGTTCGTCGGGAATTGGCGAGGCGTTGGCTTACGCTTTCGCGGACAAAGGAGCGAAGCTGATTCTCTCGGGAAGGAAAGAGCAAGAGCTGCATCGCGTGGCCGAAACCATCGGAAGTGAGAAAGTGAAAATCCTACCATTCAATCTGTCCGATACAGAAAACGCAAAAGAAGTCGTAAATCGCGCCATATCAATGTTCCGACACATCGATATCTTGGTGAACAACGCCGGTGTAAGCCAGCGGTCGCTCATTGCCGAAACCGATTTTTCGGTAGACAAAAAACTCATTGATGTGAACTATTTCGGAACCATCGCGCTTACAAAAGCTTTGTTGCCGCACTTCCTTTCGAGAAAGTCAGGACAATTTGTGGTGGTCACGAGTTTGATGGGAAAATTCGGATCACCTTACAGATCAAGTTATTGCGCCGCCAAACACGCACTTCACGGGTTTTTCGACGTATTGCGAATGGAACACGAGAAAGACAACGTGAAAGTCACGATATTGTGTCCGGGATTCGTTCAGACCAACGTCGCGAAAAATGCACTAACGGCCAACGGTTCTTTGCAGCACGAAGACGACGAAAAAACAAAAAATGGAATGCCCGCCAAGGTGTTCGCCAAAAAAGCTGTCCGAGCGATCGAGAGCCAAAAGTTCGAAGCCTACATTGGCCGAAAAGAAACTTTTGGGGTTTTGCTCAAGCGGTTTTTCCCGAAACTGCTCCATAAAGTCGTTTTGAAAAGCGAGGTTCGGTAAAAAAAAAGGAAGCCTCCGTTTCCAGAGGCTTCCATTGTTGTTGATTGTTTTTTTATCGTTTGATGACCCGAAGCGTTTTCACGAATCCACCTTGAGCGAGAATCACGTTGTAAACGCCCGAAGGATAATTTTCACCAAATTGCTGCGACTCGATAGCGTCGAATCTCACTTCTTTCTGTTCGATGAGTTTTCCGATCATGTCGTAAACTTTTACGGTCACGTTTTCTTCAGACGCGGAATCCATATCGAACGCAAAACTTTCGCTGTAAGGATTCGGGTAAACCACCGCGCGGAAATCGATTGTAGGAACCATTTCGTCTTTTTCGATAACTCTCGAAGCGCCCGGAGCAGTAATGAAACAAGCTTCGCTGTAATCAGACCAAGCGCCGGCAGTCATCACAGAAACGCGAACAGCATATTGCGCGCCAGGAACAAAGCCCGGAACGTTGTTGAACGAGAAGTAATTCTGGCTTCTGTCTATAGACAAAACCTGGAACGTCTGGAAATTCGTTAGCTCAAAACGGTAAGACGTTACGCGGTTCAAACTTGTTGTACTTACCAAAGTTCCGTTTGCTGAAATCGTCGCGCCACAATTCGTCAATTGAGGAACGGCTGGCGAATTCACCAAACACGGTTGTCCGTAACCTGAAAATTGTCCGTTTGTCTTTACCGAAACTTCTACGGCATAAGTTCGTCCGTAAAGGAAAGAGTTCAGCATGGTAAGCGAAAACCAGTTCGTAGAACGCTCGAGTTCTTGCTGAACATTGGTCGCCGTGTCGGTAATTCTGAATTTGTAAACCGATACGTTCGGTAAACTCGTCGTGGCGATCAAAGTGCTTATCGTGGCAAGCGTGATGCCGCATTGTGACGGACTTACCGAAGTCGATCCGCCCGCATCAAGAATCGCTGGAGTAGAAATCTGGCAAGCCGGTCCGTAATAGTTCAGCCATTGTCCGTTTCTTCTGAGTTGGACAGAAATGCTGTAAGTGGAAGCGTAGTCGAAAGTAGCCAATTGCGTGATCTGGAAGTTCGGAACGTTCCTGTCGATAACCTGAACGGCGTTCGTAGCAACGTTCACCACACGGAAACGGTAGCCGTCAACCGGAGCGCCAAAACTCGTAGCGCCTATGTAAGACGAAATGTTGGCTAGTGTCGTTCCGCACTGGTTTGGCAAAACCTGGGTAAAAATCTGGCTGCCTTCGTCAATCGATCCGTCGCAGTCGTCGTCTATTCCGTTGAACGGAATTTCTACCGCATTCGGGTGAACCGCGGCAAGGTTGTCGTTGCAGTCCTGTTGCGTTGGCGCAAGCACGTATCCGGCAGGAATCGTAGCCCCATAGCAAACAACGGCAGTTTCGTTCGTTGAATAACCGTCACCATCGGCGTCAATGTAAAGTGTGGCACTTTGCCAAACGTCTTCATTCGTGTCGTCGCAATCTGTGTTTACCGACGATCCGCAAGCGGCGATCACGTCAATTCCGTATCCGTCGCCGTCGGCGTCCAAATACAGGATTTGGTTGTCATTGCAGTCGAGGTTGTTCGAAACGTAGCCTTGAGGCGCTCCGGTGCAAGAGAAAATGCTGTTGTTGTTGTCTCCGAATCCGTCCGAATCAAGATCGGCATAAAATGTCTGACCCGGCAAAACCTCGATATGGAACTCGCTCGTGGCCGAACAGCCTTGAGGATCGGGATGGTTGAAGATGTACAAAGTTGTAGATCCTGAAATCACGTCGCCCGCAAAATAAGCCGTTCCTTCTCCGTTGAGGTCCGAAAAATAATTCCCGTTAGAAAGTGCAGGCAAAGTGTAAGGTCCGCACGAAATCACGTCGTCTGGCGTATCCACCGCCGGCTCCGGACTGATGAAAAGCTGGAAGCTCGTCACGGCAAAACAAGTAGTCGAGGCGTTGTTGCGGACCCTTGCGTAAACGGTCGCTCCGTTAGTGGCCGAATACGAGTTTACGTTCGAGATCACGTTGGTGTTGTTGTTCGCGCCGTTTAGTGTCGAGTGATAACTCACGGTAAATTGAGACGCAGATTGTCCGTTAAGGATAATTGGCGTTTGCTGCGGCAGATAGAAAGTCGCGAAATTCGTGCCGGCGCAGGCCAAAAGGTTGCTTGGCTGCGTTGCCGTTGGAAGTGCGTTTACCGAAACATTTGTCGTATTGGTTGTTCCGATAACTGACGGATTCGAACTGATTACACGGAATCTGTATCCGGTTCCAATTGCGGTTCCTGAAGGAATCGAAACGTTTACCGAACCCGAAGTAGTTGCGGTAGCTGTTCCAACGTTTACCGGATTCGTGAAGCTTCCGGATGCGTCGCTCATTTGGGCCGTGAACACATTTCCGGCGTTGAATGTTCCGGTGATCGTGTACGGTAGCGCGAAAGTCGATCCTTGGCAATAAGTTGTTGCAGGAGTTGCAGCAGTTGAAATGGTCGAAGTGATTCCGAAAACACCCGAAAAGATTGTTCCGTTTACCACGTAGGTGTAAACGATATTTCCGTTAGCCGGATTTCTGGCCACGTTGATGCCCGAAGAGCCCGATCCGCCGCCGCCGAATGCAACCCAGTTCGCTCCGGAATCATTCGAGAGTCTGAAAGTTGAACCTGCTAAGTTAAAGGTTTCTATAAGTGTTCCGTCTGCCGATCCGAAAAGCGATCTCGAACCAGGATTCGTGAGGTTGTAGAACGAATAAGGAGTAACAGCCGCGTTTGTAAGATTGACCTTATATCCATTTTGTGCACCCGCGCCAATAAAGAGTTGATTGCCGCTTATAGCCGCAGACAATTGTGGCAAAGCCGCGGCAATGGTAAGGTAATGGACGAATTGGTAATTGACCGTGTCGAATTTGAAGATGACGGTAGTAGACGCGCGTTCGGCAACGACGTACTTGTCTGAACCATTGGTAAGCAATTCACAAGAAAGGAAAGTTTCGCTTTGCGATGACTGAAGCGAACCCGATGAGGTATTCCATGTCATGTAAGTCGAAGTCCCGGCGCTGTTGGTGCGCACTACGATAGGGAAGTTTCCGTCTAACGCAATGTCTACAGAGGTAGTTGTTCCCGGATAAGACGTACTTGAAAAAGTGGTTCCGCCGTTTGTGCTCGTGAAGAGCTGGAAAGCGTTAGAAAGTGCAGAAACGACATAAATCGTACCGTTTGGAGCAACCGCAATCTCGCATTCGGCATTCGAAGAAGAAAGCTGCAAAGGCGTAGAGTTGGTGTAGCCGCCATCTGTGCTTTTCGTAAAATAAGTGCCGTTGGCTCCCGAATAGACGACGCAAAATTCACCATTGGGGCCAATTGCGAGGTTTTGAGACGTGGCGCTTGCGAAAAGCGAGTCATTCGGGCCAGCCGAAATGGAGTAAGGGGTTTTCACGACGCCATATTGTCCGAAGGCATCGAATCCCAACATTCCCGTAATCAGGAATAAGTAAAGTAAAAGATTTCTCATTTGTCTAGTTGTTATTTGTAAAAGGCTGCAAAATTAGTTTCGATAAACACGTTAGGATATCCCTAATTATGGGTATATCGACGAGTTGGCCGATTTAATCGATGTGCGGTAAATGTTGGGGTTGAGGCGAAATTAGATGTTCTGGTTTTGAGTGTGATAGGGAAATCACTGGGGTTTTGCCTAATTGTGGATTCGCGTCATTTTTTCGTCCGAAATCACATTTTCTTGATTTGGACACATTGTTGGCCGTGAGTCGCCGAAGTCGGATCTGTAAAAAATCGGACGGAAAATCGCCAATTGCGAAAACTGAAGCTTTTTAAAGAAGTTGTATCGGAGTTGTTAAAAAATTTGTAAGAAATTTTACCTCCACCATACTATTTCAGTTATTTGCCGTTCTCAATCAAAACAAACTAATCAACAAATGACGAAATTCTATCTCGTTGTTCTGGCGCTCCTTGCCGGAATTGGCGTCTATGGCCAAAATTCCATCACCGTCAAAGGAAAAATCATCGAAGACAAAACGCAATTGCCATTGGAAGCCGTTACGGTTTACATCGCATCGGCAAAAGATTCCACTGTGATCGATTACACGGTTACAGACAAAAGCGGTGCCTTTTCCTTTTCTACCCGCAAAACCGACAAACCGGTTTTCTTCAAGGTTTCCTTCATCGGATTCCAGAACATCGAAAAAAACTACGAAAAAGGCCTTTCCGAAAACATCGACTACGGTGTGATGCGAATGGAAGAATCGGGAACGTTGCTCAACGACGTCGTAGTCAAGTCTGAAGCGCCGCCAATCCGTATCAAGAACGATACTTTGGAGTTCAACGCTTCCTCGTTCAAAGTGCGTCCTGACGCTAACGTTGAGACGCTACTCAAACAATTGCCGGGCGTCGAAATTGACAACGAAGGCAAGA
>JBCNQO010000096.1:0-6102 GCA_039592825.1 Flavobacterium sp. | reverse complement strand
GTGTCTTTCGTTCAGATCGATAGGAAAGAATTCAACATTCTCGATTCCGTCGAAAAAAGGCGCAAAAAACGGACGCGAAACCATCGTGATCTTAACATTCGGATGTTGCTTCACGAAAGCGCGCAAAACGGGAACCGTCATCGCGACGTCGCCCATGGCGCTCAATCGGATGACGGCTATGTGAGTGATTGGCTTGGCCAAAATTTACTTTTTGTTCTGGTACAAAACCGGGTTGAGTTCCTCGTCGTTGTACATTTTCATCTGTTTGTAGACTTTCATGAACTTGTCGCCGTTCTCGATATCGGTGAGCAAATCGTCGATTGCCGTAGACAAGTCGGTGCGCTGCTCAAGCAAGATGTTGAGTTTGGCCTGACAGGCGTCGCGGTGCGCTTGAGTTGCCTCGACGCGAGTCGCTTCTTCGTTCATGTGGTAGATTTTCAGGGCAAGAATCGACAAGCGGTCAAAAGCCCAGGCCGGACTTTCGGAGTTGATCTTGGCATTCGGTTTCACCTGAACGTCAGCGTATTTCTGCAAGAAATAACTGTCGATGTATTCAACCATGTCGGTTCTTTCCTGGTTCGAAGCATCGATTCTTCTTTTCAGGGTCAAAGCCGCCACAGGATCAATCTGCGGATCGCGGATGATGTCCTCGAAATGCCATTGCACGGTGTCGATCCAATTCTTGAAATACAACAAATGCTCGAATTGGTCTTTGGTGTAAGGGTTTGCGATCGGTTGGTCGACATTGTCGAATTTGTGGTAGTCGTTGATGCTTTGCTCAAAAACCGAATAAGCTAATTTTGCGAACATAATGTTGGATTAAAACACAAAGATATACCTTTACCCCAAACAATTCCGCATGCACATTCGCTACCTTTCCGAAAGCCACAGTATTCTCAGTCATTTTTTAGGTCAGATCCGCAACGTAGACGTCCAGAAAGACAGCATGCGATTCCGCCGGAACATCGAAAGGATTGGCGAAATCATGGCTTATGAAATCTCTAAGGAATTGGAGTACAAACCGCTGGAAATCCGCACGCCGCTTGGTGTGAAGAAAACTGCCGAGATCGAAAACCCAATCGTGCTATGTTCGATTTTGCGCGCCGGATTGCCGCTTCACAACGGTTTCATGAACTATTTCGACGATGCCCAGAACGGTTTCATTTCGGCTTACCGACATCATTATAACAACGACGACGAGTTCGAGATAAAAGTGGAATACAAAGCCATGCCGTCGATTCACGGAAAAACGTTGATCGTGGTCGATCCGATGTTGGCGACCGGACAATCTTTGGCGGCCGTAATCGAGGTTTTGCTAAAGTCCGAAACGCCCGAAACGGTTCACATTGCGGCCGTGATCGCGGCTCCGGAAGGCATCGAATTCATCGAAAAAATCCTGCCAGACAATTTCTATTTGTGGATTGCCGCCCAAGACGAACGCTTGAACGAGAAAAACTACATCGTGCCAGGTTTGGGCGATGCCGGCGATTTGGCTTACGGGCCGAAGTTGTAAGATTTCAGGTTAATCTGACAGCTTCCAATTCGTACAATATTTCGCGACAATTTCGTCGATTTCTTTGTCGGACAACTTGATTTTCGTTTCCATTTTAGTGCTTTCGTCAATCAATTTGGCTTTGGTTCCATAGGCGTAATTGCCAATTTCCAATGTTTTGATTTTCTTGAGATGGAAATCTTCCCAAACAAAATCGGTAAGCGACATTTCGGTGAACACGCAACAAGCTTCGTAACCTTGAACGACTTTTCGCTTTTGGTCTAGCACAGGATTTCCGATTTGCTCGAAATCTTTGATGTACCGAAAGGTTTTTGCATCCGACAAATACAAATGAAACGTCATGATTCCGCCGCCATTCGAGATTTCATGGCGTATTCCGATGTCTTTCTTTCCGTCGAAATTGTAGTCTTCGATAAACGGTTCAATCCCGAAAACTCTTGCAAAACCGGCATTTTTCTGTTCAAAAACTTTCTTCCATTTGCGATTTTGGAGTTCGTAGACCGAAAATTCAGAAACCGAATCGAAGCTAATTACAACGGCATTTTTGGTTTCAGGATCGAGAAAGTTCCCAATCTTGATGAAGCCTTGGTCGGAATCCAACTCGTAATCTTCCGAATCGATTTGTTGCGAAAGTGTGCGTTCAAAATAATTTCCGGCTTCTGGTTTTTTCGCTTGCGCGGATTTTTCCGACGGTTTCGAGCATCCGAAAGCCATCAAAAATCCTACGAAAACCAAAAAGAAATAATGACTTTTCACGGCATCTGGCTTTACTTCTCCAAACGCGGAATTATCGTTTTTCGGACGCGCGATCGTCGAAATTCGCCACGAAAAGATCGATTTTGCTCTCGTCCAGAATGCCTTCTTTACTAATGACGCCGTGTTTCAGAAGCAGTTTTACGCCTTCTCGCACGTCGCCGCCGTGAATCTCGATGCGTTTTCCGACGGTCATAAACTTGATCACGGTGTAATCGTCGGACATTTCCATGTGTGTTCCGGCGTTGTTGCTTACCAGACTTACGATGAGTTTTTTGGAATTGAGTTCGGACAAATCGTAGGAAACCGCTCCAAAAACGCCGCCTTGCTCGAATGTGAACAACTCTTTCTCGTCAACAAGAACAACATCTTTCTTGAATTTCACTTTTTGGGAAAAACCGACCGACGCGCAAAGGCAAACCAATGCCGTGACAATACTTCTTTTCATGTATTTGATATTTTCGGCTAAGTAAACAAAAATGCCGAATCTTTATCGTTACAGTTGCAAAAAGAAACAAACGATCGCTACGACCGCGGTTAGTCCGGCGGTTAATTCGCGGTTGAGTTCGCTGCTCGTGGTTTCGAGAATCGTCGACGCCATAATCGCCAAAGGAGCGAAAGTGTAAATGAGCAATTCGTTGCTTTTGAAAGGCGAAATGATGAAAACCGCGAGCCCGATAAAGAACGCCAGAATCACTTTTTTGTAAGACGATTGCAGGATAATCGGTCTGGCCGAAAGCGTCGTGGCCATGATGAACAGAAAGTAGACCACGACTGGCGCGTACATCGCCAAAGCCAGATTCTGCCTGGTGTCGGTGAAATAATCGATGCTGAAATCCACTGGGATATTCGTCGCCACGAAGTCGATTCTGGATTCGTCCAACATCAAGGCGAAAAGGTAGAAAACCACGATTGACGCCACGAAAGCGATGATCGGCAAAATCCAGTTGCGGTAATCTCTCGACACGTGGAAAACGATTGAAACGAATACCAAAACAATGAAAAGTATGCTCCAGAAATGGAACATGGACGCGAAGAAAATCCAGAGTGAGGCGTCGAAAATCTTCTCTTTCGGGGTTTTGAGCGACTGAAGCGAGATCAATCGGCGCAAAGCTAAAAGGATAAAAAAGTTCGACACCATAAGGTTGAAATTGTCGAACGCATCCGGAAAAAACAGCGAAAACAGCAAGTAGAAAAGGATCGCGTAGGAATTGTCGCGACTCAGTCCGTTTTTCTTGACGATAAAGTTCAGGATGAACAACGAGCTGAAAACCAATCCCAAAAGGAAACCTTTTTCGAGAATTCCGGGCAAATCGTTCGGTTTTTCCGATCCCGAAATCTGGAACAACAAATAGAAAATCGCCACCAGCACGATCAAGACCGTATAGTTAAAAGGTGTAGATTTTCTAAAAAGGCTTGCTATCATGCCGAGTTTTTATACTTTTGTGAAAGTTAAAAATTAATATTTGTTAAGAGATGAGATCAATTTTCGAAGCAATCCAATGGCTTTTCGTTGACGTTTTGTACGTGCCGCTTGACTGGTTGAGAGCCTTGGAGCTTAAAACTTGGTTCGGTGCCAACCTTTTGAACGCCGTTTTCATGGTAATCTGCGCTTACTACCTGATCTATTGGATCAAGCAAATCGGATTGACCAAAGAAGAAGACGTTCAGGACACGACCGCTCACTCTTTCTTAAGCTAAGTCAAAACCGATATCCTTACGATAATACATCGTATCAAAATGTAGCCTGCCTATGTTTTGGTACGATTTTTTTATGGCTTCCTGGTAGTCATTTCCATAGGATGTAACAGCCAGAACGCGTCCGCCGTTCGATACCACGTTTCCGGCTTCGTCCAGTTTGGTTCCCGCGTGGAATACTATAGAATCTGACACTTCGTCAAAACCGGTGATCAATTTTCCTTTTTCATAATCTTCCGGATAACCGCCAGATACGACCATTACTGTAGTTGCAGCGCGGTGATCGATTTCCAGAGCCACTTCGTCCAATCGCTCGTTCGCCACGGCAAAGAACAGTTGTACCAAGTCTGACTTCAATCGCGGCATCACGACTTCTGTTTCCGGATCTCCCATTCTCACATTGTACTCGATCACGAAAGGATCGTCTCCAACTTTAATGAGTCCTATGAAAATGAAACCCTTGTACTCGATTCCGTCTTTCTGCAAACCTTCTACAGTCGGGATCACGATTCGGTTCTCGATCTTCTCCATGAACTCGTGATCGGCAAACGGGACTGGTGAAACCGCGCCCATTCCGCCTGTATTCAAGCCGGTGTCGCCTTCTCCTATTCGCTTGTAATCTTTGGCAGTTGGAAGGATTTTGTAGCTTTTTCCGTCGGTAAGTACGAAACAAGAAAGTTCGATCCCGTCAAGGAATTCCTCGATGACGACCTTGGCCGAAGCCGCTCCGAACTTTTGCCCAACGAGCATGCTTCTCAACTCGGTTTTGGCTTCTTCGAGATCGTTCAGGATCACGACACCTTTTCCTGCGGCGAGTCCGTCGGCTTTCAAAACGTATGGCGCTTTCAGGGTTTCGAGGAATTTGCAGCCTTTCTCTACGGTTTCGGCCGTGAAGCTGTCGTATGCCGCGGTCGGGATTTTGTGTTTGATGAGGAATTCTTTGGCGAACTCCTTGCTGCCTTCGAGCGTTGCGCCCAATTTCGATGGCCCGATAAGTGGCACTCCAGACAATTCTTCATCGGCTTTAAAGAAATCGTAAATGCCCGCCACAAGCGGATCTTCTGGCCCAACGACGACCATCTCGACGTTTTCGTCCAAAACTAATTGCTTCACAGCAGCGAAATCGGTTGGGGAAATGTTCACGTTGGTGGCAATCTGGCCGGTTCCCGCATTTCCTGGGGCGACCAAAAGTTTCGTACAAAGTGGTGATTTTAGCAATTTCCAGGCCAACGCATGTTCGCGTCCGCCCGATCCGAGAAGAAGAATCGTCATGGTAGTCGTGTGTTTTAGAAGGCCAAAAATACTCGGTTTTGGCGGGAAAGACAATATTTGTTAACGTTTAAATTATTGGACGGATTCGCTTATTTTTACGAAAATTTGATGCCCGTGCCCGGAATTTTCGATTTATCGCTCCAACTCAATGGCTACCCGCTTAAATGGGCCAAGCTCGAGCTTAAGAAAATTCTTGCCGTTCCCGAGGCTGACTACGCCGATTTCCTCGAAAAACGCAAACGCGACATCGCCGACTATCATTTCAAATACAACGCTTTTTACCGCGAGCTTACCCAAAAATCGGGTTTCGATAAGTGGGAAGATTTGCCCGTGATGCACAAACGCGATTTCCAGCGACCGCTCGAGGAACGATTGTCTAAAGCTTTTCGGGAGTCGATGGTTTTCGTGAACAAGACTTCGGGTTCGAGTGGCAACCCAATGACTTTTGCCAAGGACAAATGCTGTCATGCAATGATTTGGGCGAATATCCAAAGGCGTTTCGGCTGGTACGGGATTGACTTCAACAATTCGTGGCAAGCCCGATTCTACGGACGTTCGCTAGATGTCGTCTCCTCGAAAAAACTGCAGCTGAAAGACTTTTTGAGCAAGCGCCACAGGTTCGATATTTTCGATTTGTCCGACGATGCTCTGGCCAAAATCACGTCCAAATTCAGAAAAACCAAATTCGAATACATTAACGGCTACACGAGCAATATCGTATTGCTGGCCAAATATCTCAAGAAACAAAACCTGATTCTAAAGGACATTTGCCCGACTTTGAAGGTTTGTATCACGACTTCTGAAATGCTTTTTGAACACGACAGAAAGCTGCTCGAAACCCAACTTGGTCCAAACATTCAAGATTG
>JBCNQO010000095.1:0-6106 GCA_039592825.1 Flavobacterium sp. | reverse complement strand
CTCGTGGGCTTTCAAGTCGAAATCGGTACGCGAGTGAATTCCTTCGAGTTCCTTGAAACCGAACGGGAAATTGAACTCGATGTCCGCGGCAGCGTTTGCATAATGCGCCAATTTCTCGTGATCGTGGAAACGGTAATTTTCGCGTCCGAGACCAAGCGACAAATGCCACTTCAAACGCGTTTCTTTCCAATATTCGTAATATTTCATTTCCTCGCCCGGACGAACGAAGAACTGCATTTCCATTTGCTCGAATTCGCGCATGCGGAAAATAAATTGTCTCGCCACAATCTCGTTTCTGAACGCTTTTCCAGTCTGTGCAATACCAAACGGCACTTTCATACGACCCGATTTCTGAACGTTCAAGAAGTTCACGAAAATTCCCTGAGCCGTTTCCGGACGCAGGTACAAATCCATTGCGGTATCGGCCGATGCGCCAAGTTTTGTACCGAACATAAGGTTGAACTGACGCACTTCTGTCCAGTTTCTTGAACCAGTGTCAGGATCGGCGATTTCGAGTTCGTCGATCAGCGCTTTCACATCCTGAAGATCATTTTCCAATGAACGAGCGAGTCTTTCGCGAATTTCAGTTTCACGTGACAAATACTCTTTTACACGTGCATTGGTCGAAACGAATTCTTCTTCATTAAAAGCATCTCCAAAGCGAGCTTTTGCCTTTTCAATTTCTTTTTTGGCTTTCTGATTCAATTTTTCGGCAAAATCTTCCACCAAAGTATCGGCGCGGAAACGCTTTTTCGAGTCTTTGTTGTCAATAAGCGGATCGTTGAACGCATCCACGTGACCAGAAGCTTTCCAGGTTGTCGGGTGCATCAAAATCGCCGCGTCGATACCAACAATATTCTCGTGCATCTGAACCATGGCTTTCCACCAGTATTCGCGTATGTTTTTCTTGAGTTCGGCACCGTTCTGACCGTAGTCGTAAACCGCGCTAAGTCCGTCGTAGACTTCGCTCGACGGAAAAATGAAACCATACTCTTTGGCGTGGGAAATCACATTCTTGAAAATATCTTCCTGCTTTGACATGATGCGTTTGCTTGATTTTTGAGAATTAAGACGCGAAAATAAATATTATTGGCAAGGCGTCGAAATAAAAACCGCTGTTTCGGGCGAATTTCCTAACTTTCAGCATCTAAAAGCCATTCAATTATGTTACAAGCCTTACTCAACCTGATTTTTCCGTCGGTCTGCGCCGGATGCGACAATCTCTTAAGCGACAACGAATTCGTGATCTGCACCAATTGCCGACACGAAATTCCGCTCACCAATCATCATCTTCAGCCGCAAAACGAAGCCACGACCAAATTCTTCGGACGCATTCCGGTAGAATCGGTCACGACTTTCGCCTATTTCCACAAAAACGGGATCGTGCAGAAAATGATCCACAACCTCAAATACAAAAAACAGCAAAACGTCGGCACAGCGCTTGGTTATTGGTTTGCCGAAGATTTGAAAGAGATTTGCGCTTCCGCGGATGCGATAATTCCGGTTCCATTGCATAGGAGAAAGCTCAAGAAACGCGGTTACAACCAAGTCACGTCTTTCGGACAAGCTTTGTCGGACACACTTTGCATTCCGCTTGACGAAAAACTGCTCAAACGCAATTTCTATTCGAAAACCCAAACCAAAAAGAACCTTTTCGCGCGCTCGGAACTCAGCAAAACCTTGTTCGAAGCCGATTTCGGCGAAAATCACCACGGCAAACATTTCCTGCTCATAGACGACGTTTTAACCACCGGATCGACTTTGGAAGCTTGCTGCCGAGCGTTGCTTAAAATCCCAAACGTCAAAATCTCGATCGCTTGCCTCGCTTTCTCGCACTGACGCAATCTTAATTGTGTCAAAAAACATTTTCGCGCGAGAAATTATAATCGTTATTTTGTGCACTCGAAACCTGACTTTCAGTTGAAAAAACTCTTTACATATCTCGCTTTCGCCTTTGTTCTGACTTTTGTCTCATGCGCTAAACGCGGCACGATCACAGGTGGTTTGAAAGACACGATCCCGCCGACGCTTTTACAAAGCATTCCCGAGAATTTCTCGAAAAACTTCAAGGGAAAAAGCTTCAAGTTGGTATTTGACGAATATGTGAAAATCAAGGATGCGAACAAGCAATTGATCGTTTCGCCACCGTTGAAATACGAGCCGATAATCTTGCCGACCACGGCGGGAAAAGTGTTCACGATCAAGATTCAGGACACGCTTCAGGACAATACGACCTATAGTTTCAACTTTGGGCAAAGTTTGGCCGACAACAACGAAGGCAATCCTTATTCTCAGTTCCGATACGTTTTTTCTACCGGAGATTACATCGATTCACTACAGGTTGGCGGACGAATCAAGGACGCTTACGCCAAAACGCCAGACAATTTCGTCTCTGTGATGCTTTACGAAGCCGACAGCACTTTCACGGATTCGGTCATCTACAAAAAACCGCCGCGCTACATCACCAACACGCTCGATAGTTTGACGAACTGGAAAATCGAGAACATCAAGGCTGGAAAATACTTGCTGATCGCGCTCAAGGACAACAATAACAACAAATACGACCCGAAATCTGACAAGATTGGTTTTTACAAAGACTTTATCGAAATTCCAACCGACAACAGTTACCAACTCGAACTTTTCAAGGAAGCTGTTCCGTTCAAGCCAAGTAAACCTACGCTAGACGGCGGACAGAAGTTGTTTTTACCATACGTGGGCGATCCGAAAGGCACGAAAGCAACGATAAAAAGTCCTTCGGGCGAACTTTTGAAATCGGCTGTGACGCAGGTTCAGGACAAAGATTCCCTGAACATTTGGTATCCCAGAATCAAGGTCGACTCGCTCCAGGTTTCTGTAGAAAAAGGCGATCTGAAACAAGATTATTGGGTCAAGATCAAAGCCCAAAAGAAAGACACTTTGAGCTTTTCGCCACGTCAGTCAGGCACTTTGCCGCTTCGGGGGAATTTTGGCATCGAATCGAGCATTCCGATTTCCAAGATCGACGAATCGAAAATCTCAGTCAAAACCAAAGACACGGTTCTCAAGTTCAAGGCGACTTACAACGAGTTTGAACGTTTGCTCGAGCTCGATTTCAAGAAAAACCCGCAACAGAAGTACAATATCGAATTGCTTCCGGGCGCGCTTACCGACTTTTACGAATCCCAGAACGACACGCTCAAATATGCGCTTTCGACAAAGAACTCATCCGATTACGGCAATTTGCGCGTCACTTTAGAGAATGCCAAACGCTTCCCGATCATGGTCGAACTCACCAACGCAAAAGGCGACGTGAAGTACATGGAATACACCGAAAGTGCGACTGTGGTTGACTTCAACAACATCGATCCGGCAACTTATACGCTCCGGATCATTTACGACGACAACAAAAACCGTCAATGGGACGCGGGTAATTATCTCGCGAAACTACAGTCCGAAGAAGTGATTTATTTCCCGAAAGAACTAGAAATTAGGGCGAATTGGGATGTTGACCAACCGTTTACGATACCTTGATGGAATCGCGATCGTCGAGAAACGGAAGCTTTTTGCGAATTTCGAGCATCGGTTCTTTTTCGATCGCGATGATAAAAACACCTTCATTTTCCCAAGCCGAAAGCACGGTTTCTCCCAAATAATCAAGCACTTGCGAATGCCCCGGATATTCGTGTTTGTTGAAATCCTCGCCCACGCGATTCACGCCGACAACATAACACATATTCTCGATCGCACGCGCTTTGAGCAATGCGTCCCAAGCCGTGATTCGCGGTTTAGGCCAATTCGCCACATATAGCAAAACATCGAAATCTTCGGTATTTCTTGAAAAGCCAGGAAAGCGCAAGTCGTAGCAAACCAAAGGACAAATCCTGAAACCTTTGTAATTAACGATCAATCGTTTTTTGCCCGCCGAATAGACTCTATCTTCGCCCGCGAGCGAGAACAAATGGCGTTTGTCGTAAGTCTCGATTTCACCTGTCGGATGCGCGAAAACAAGCCGATTGTAACACTTTTCGCCAGATTTGATCACGAGGCTTCCAACCACGGCACAATTGCGCTCAAACGCGATCTTTTTCATCCATTTCACCGATTTGCCGTTCATGGTCTCGGCGCATTCGTGAGGCGTCATGGTAAAACCTGTCGCAAACATTTCGGGCAAAACGATAATATCGACTTCATCTTCTATGGAATCGATTTTGTCTTTGATGAGATGTCGGTTCGCTTCGGCGTCTTGCCAAACCAATGGCGTTTGTACCAGTGCGATCTTGAGTTCGGTTTGCATCAGTCTATCGTGATTTCGTCAATGAAAAGATAAGCATCGCCGCCAACGCCTTGATGCCAGGCCGGCAATTTACCGAAATTGTAAGCCTTGACTTTTACATAGTTCGCAGCAATTGGAGCGAATTGGCCCACAAAACTCTCGACTTTCACGTCGGTATTTCTCGCATCATAAGTATTTTCGACCGTTTTCACGAGCTTGAAATTCACATTGTCGCTTGAAACATAATACTCGACTTTGGTCGGCATCAAGATCCACGCACGCGAATCCTGCAGAAAACGCGCGTCGATTTTGGAAATCTTTTTCGATTGTTTCAGATCGATCGTTGCCTCAAAATCCTGACCTTGATAGCCTTGCCAATCGCCTTTTCTCCAGTTTTCCGAACCTAGAATTCCGTCTAACAAACCGTCTGGGCCGCCGGCGTGATACTGTTTGGTGTAAACCGATTTTATCGCGATGGCATAATCGTTTGGCTTTTTGTAGAATGTGGCCGAAACTGTGTCAGTTATCGCTTTATTGGTTTCCACATCAAAAAGAACCGCTTGCACTTTCGCGCTTTCCGAAATCTCGAACTCATTTCCGAACTCAAATTTCGGATTCGGATTTTTCTTCGTGATGACACGATATGCGACTGTTTGACCGCGGTGTTTCTTTCCTGAAAAATCATTTTGGGAAACTTCGATCTTGAGCTTTTCTTTGAACGATCGACTGTTTGCGGAAATCACCGGAACCGGATTTAGCATTCTGACAAAATCGTCGTTGCTTGAAAGCGGTTTCCCTTCAAATCCAATCCGATCCAAATTCTCATTTTTCACAGGTTTACCAAGCAATTTTTCAGATCCGTCTTCCATCCTGATTTTGGCCGAGTTGAACTGAGAACCGATTTGCGTCCATTTGTCTCCGCCCGGCGTCACATCATAAATCCCGAGCGAACTCAAAACATACCAGGCGCTCATTTGCCCGCAATCTTCATTTCCGATCAATCCGTCGGGAGCATTCTTGTAGAAATTATTGAGGATGAAATTCACCTTTTCCTGAGCTTTTTCGGGCTTTCCGACGTAATTGTACAGATAAACCATGTGATGGCTCGGCTCGTTCCCGTGCGCATATTGCCCGATCAAACCCGTGATATCGGCCTGTTCGCGACCCGTAGTTTCGCTTGGAGCAGAAAACATTTCATCCAATTTTTGCTCAAAACCGACCTTTCCGCCGTAAGCTTCGATCATTCCCGGAATGTCCTGAGGCACGAAAAATGAGTACTGCCACGAATTGCCTTCGGTGAAATTGTTGTTGACTTCACGCGCGTCGAACGGTTTGTCCCAACCGCCGTTTTTCTTAGGTCGCATGTGTTTCGTCTCCGGATCGAACACGTTTTTCCAGTTTTGGGAACGCTTCATGAAATAATTGTAATCCTGATCTTTGCCCAGCATTTTCGCCATTTGCGCGATGCACCAATCGTCGTAAGCATATTCAACTGTTTTCGAAACCGATTCGTGTTCGTCGTCCATCGAGATAAAACCCTGGCGTTTATAGGCGTCAAGACCCAAATGGTCGAGCATCGCACTGTGTTTCGCGGCCTCGAACGCCTTTTCGTAATCGAAACCTTTTATGCCTTTTGCCATCGCGTCGGCAATGACCGAAACCGAATGGTAGCCAATCATGCAATCGGTTTCATTCTGGGCGAATTCCCAAACCGGAAGTCGTCCGCCTTGCTCGTATTGTTTGAGGAAAGTGTTGATGAAATCGGCTGTGCGTTTTTTGTCGATCAAGGTGTAAAGCGGATGCGCGCCTCGAAAAGTATCCCAAAGCGAGAAAACCGTGTAATAATCAAAACCT
>JBCNQO010000094.1:0-6115 GCA_039592825.1 Flavobacterium sp. | reverse complement strand
AAGTCCCCGCGGGACAGGCGACGAAAGAAATTCAAAGCCACGGTGGCGCAGCCGCCGCAAAAACCAAAAACTACAAAGCAACGGTGGCGCAGCCACAAAAAAAGGTCCGGAAGCAAAGCGCCCGGACCTAACAATATCAAAAAGAAAGTAGATTATACCTTCATAATTTCCGCTTCTTTCAAAGCAAGCAACTCATCAATCTTCTTAATAAAAGAATTCGTCAAACCCTGAACCTCTTCCTCAGCACTCTTGCAAATATCCTCAGAAGTCCCTTCTTTCTCAAGCTTCTTGATCTCCTTATTCGCTTCCTGACGCGCGTTGCGAATACCAATCTTGGCATCTTCGGCCTCAGATTTCGACTGCTTCACCAAATCGCGTCGGCGCTCTTCTGTAAGAGGTGGAACCGAAATGATGATCATATCGCCATTGTTCATCGGGTTAAAACCTATATTGGCCACCATGATCGCTTTCTCGATAGGTTGCAACATATTCTTTTCCCAAGGCGTAACGGTAATGGTACGCGCATCTGGCACGTTCACGTTAGAAACCTGCGAAAGTGGTGTAGCCGATCCGTAGTAATCTACGAAAACGCCTCCTAGCATGGCCGGAGAAGCTTTCCCTGCGCGAATGTTCAAAAATTCTTTCTCAAGGTGAGCGATCGAGCCCGACATTGATTCTTCTGTACTTTCTAAAATAAAATCGATTTCTTCAGTCATTTTTTTGATGCTTTAGGCTTTAAGCTGTAAGCTATATGCTGGTTTGTAATTATCCTTGAACGACGGTTCCGATGTTTTCTCCTTGGCAGATTTTAAGCAAATTGCCTTCCTTGTTCATGTCGAAAACCACGATTGGCAAGTTGTTCTCCTGGCTCAAAGTGAAAGCTGTCGTATCCATGACATTCAGGCCTTTCGACAAAACTTCGGCAAACGTGAGTTCGTCGTATTTGGTCGCCGATGGATCTTTCTCTGGGTCGGCAGTGTAGATTCCGTCGACGCGTGTTCCTTTAAGGATAACGTCTGCGTGAATTTCCACACCTCTCAAAACGGCAGCCGTGTCTGTAGTGAAATATGGGTTTCCGGTTCCGGCACCAAAAATCACGATGCGGTTTTTCTCGAGATGACGTACAGCACGACGCTTGATGTAAGGTTCGGCAATCGCCTCGATTTTCAAAGCTGTCTGCAAACGAGTAAGCATTCCGGCATCTTCCAAAGCGCCTTGCAACGCCATTCCGTTGATTACCGTGGCGAGCATTCCCATGTAGTCGCCCTGAACGCGGTCCATGCCGTTGCTGGCTCCGGCCACGCCCCTGAAAATGTTTCCTCCGCCAATCACGATCGCGATTTCTACGCCTTGGTCGTGAATAGTCTTGATATCGTTGGCATATTCGGCCAAACGCGCCGGATCGATTCCGTATTGACGGTCGCCCATTAGCGCTTCTCCGCTGAGTTTCAGGAGGATTCTTTTGTACTTCATAATTTTGTAGAGTTGTGCAAATATAGAGATATTCCGACGTATCGAAAACCCGCATTCTAAAAATGTTAACAGCCTCAAAAATGGGTTTCTTTGGAGTGTTTTTCGTTGTAATTTTGACATCTGAAACACCTCGAACGCAAAAGGAGAAACGTATGAAAATGGCCGTCGCAGCGGGTTTGTCCCAGAGTTATACTTACTTGAAATACCGCAATATCGTCACGAAACTGCTATCGGAAGGCAAAGTTTCGGGAAACACCCAATCGGAATCGCTTCTCGAATACACCAAGCTGAACGAATCGCGCATGAACCGTCTCGACAAGAAATTGGTCGTGCCAGAAGAGTTGATCAAGCGTCTGCTGGCGTTGAAAAACAAGTACATCTGGCTCGTGATTTCAGAAGGTTGGTGCGGAGACGCGGCCCAACTCACGCCAGTGTTCAACAAATTGGCGAGTCTGTCAGAAAACATCGAACTTAGAATGGTCTTTCGCGATCAGAATGAAGGTTTGATGAACGCTTTTCTAACAAACGGTTCGCGTTCCATTCCAAAATTGATCGTTTTGGATGCCGAGACCAACGAAGTTCGCACCAGTTGGGGACCGAGGCCAAAAGGAGCAGCAGATTTTATCAAATCCTACAAAGAGCAATACGGCGTAATCGACGAAACGGCCAAAACCGAACTGCATTTGTGGTACACGCACGACAAAGGTATGTCCACGCAAAATGAACTTATCAGTCTTATGGAAGAACTCGAGGTGGCACTTTATTCCAAAAGATAATTCAGAAAATAGTCAGGCCAAGGCCGAAACTTATCGCGCGGATCTGACCCGAATCGTCAAGCGAAAAGCCATATTGGGAATATTCGCCAAAAACGGATATGCCGTCGAGACTTTCCCAGCCAATGCTCGTTTTCCAGTAATAACCATTTTTGCTTCCGTGGCCTAATCCCACAACCCAACCTGCGCCAGGTTGAATCAGAAGCCGCGTGAAATCGTTGATTTTTGGGGCAATCCTGATGTTCTGGTAAAGTGGAATAGCGATCATTTTTTCGCTCAATCGCCATTCGGTTCCTGTGTGGATTCCCGCGGCGAGCCATCTGTTCAAATGGACGCCAAGCCCGAATTTGGTGTTTATTCCGTCGGGCAAAAACCGCAAATCGTCCACTTTCGCGTCACCGTCAAAATGATGGCGCAATGGCAAGGCAACTCCAAAAGAGATGTACTTGAAATTTTTTTGTGGCTCGGGTTGCAACTCTGGAAAGAACTGGCTTTGAGCGGAAAATCCGATAAAAAATAAAAGTAAAAAGTACCTATTCTTGAGTGAATGCATTCTGGAATTCTTCTGGCGTTTCTGCTAAAGTTACAGAATAATCCCCGATTTTGGTGCGTCTCAAAGCGGTCAGATGCGCGCCCGATTCCAATGCTTTTCCGTAGTCGAAAGCGATCGAACGGATGTAAGTTCCTTTGCTGCAAACGATCCGGAAATCGACTTCGGGCAAAGCGATTCTCGTAAGTTCGAATTCGTGGATCGTGGTCTTTCTCGATGCAATCTCGACTTCTTCGCCAGCTCTCGCGTGTTCGTACAAACGTTTTCCGTCTTTTTTGATGGCCGAAAAAATGGGCGGTTTTTGATTGATCTCGCCCAGAAATTGTTCCGAAATGGTTTTCAGAAGCAATTCTTCGGTGATATGATCTGTCGGAAACGTCGCATCGATTTCAGTCTCAAGATCATACGATGGCGTAGTGGCGCCAATATGGAAAGTGCCCGTGTATTCCTTGACCTGGCCTTGCAATTCGGGAATCCTTTTCGTGAATTTTCCGGTGCACATGATCAAAAGTCCGGTCGCCAAAGGATCGAGTGTTCCTGCGTGACCGATCTTGATTTTTTTGAGTTTGAGTTGCGACTTCAAAAGCCACTTGATCTTGTTCACGGCCTGAAAAGAACTCCAGTGCAAGGGTTTGTCGATTAGCAGAATCTGACCTTCGAGAAAATCTTCGGGCGTTCTCAAATTATCGTGAGTTTTTGTACGAAAAAGTGGATGATCAAAACTGCGGCTCCGGCCAGAATCCTATAATATCCGAACCATTTGAAACCGTATTTCTGCAAAAATCCGATGAACGATTTTATGGCGAGCAAAGCCACGACAAAGGCCACGATGTTTCCTATGATAAGCAGATTCGTTTCTTCTGAAGTCAGTACCAATCCGTCTTTGTAATAATCGTACAACTTTTTGGCCGTCGCTCCAAACATCGTCGGAACCGCCAAAAAGAAAGAGAATTCGGCAGCTGTTTTACGCGTAAGTTTTTGGGACATTCCACCCACGATACTCGCACCGCTTCTAGAAACGCCGGGAATCATCGCAATGCATTGGAAAAGCCCGATTTTTAGCGCCGTGACGTAAGAAATGTCGTGAATCGAATCCATTTCTTCTTCTCTTTTGAACCAACCGTCAACGAACAAAAGTACGATTCCACCTAAGATGAGCGAGATTGCGACAGTCGTTGGGCTTTCGAGTAACGCATCGATTTTCTTGCTGAACAAAAGTCCGAAAACAACAGCTGGAATAAATGCCACAAACAGTTTGTAGTAAAAATGCAGCGACTGGAAAAAGCGTTTGAAGTACAGAATAATCACCGACAAAATCGCACCCAATTGGATCACGACGGTAAAAAGTTTGGTGAATTCGTCGCCGGCAATCCCGAAAAACGACGAGGCGATGATCATGTGTCCGGTTGAGGAAACCGGCAGGAATTCGGTCAATCCTTCAATGATCGCGATTATAATGGCTTGGAAGTAGGTCATTTTTTTTGGGATTTACAGATTGTCAGATGTGCAGAGATACATATTGTGTGTCCAAATTCTGACGATCTGAAAATCTGAAGAGCTGTCAATCTATTTTTTAGGGTTTTTGAGAATGGCGTAAATCGTAACCCCAAATCCGATCAAAACCACAGTAGGCGCCAAACGGATTCTCTGGAAACCGAATACAGATTCGTTGAAAACCTTGGCATCGTCGCTTCCGCCGCCGGCCATCAGAATGAAACCGAGCGCGATCACCGCGATTCCGATAAGAAGAATTTTATAGTTGACTTTCTCGAAAAGAAATTCCTTGTTGTCTTGCTTGTTTTCCATTTTTCTAATTTTTTGTCTGATAAAGACTTTTGAATCGGCATTTTGTCACACTCCAAACTCCGGCACTCCGGCACTTTGCACTCCGGCACTTTAATACAAATCGTCTGTGCGAAGGTTCAAAAAGCGTTGTGTAGCGATAAAAGTGCTGAACCAGGTAATCACGATTCCGGCCACGAGAACACCAACCAAAACGGCAGCGGTCATAGGCTGGTCGCGCAAAACGCCCAAAGTTGGATAAGTCGTGTCGAGGTAGTAAAGCATTCCGATCAACGCAATCACGGCCAAAATGGCTCCGATGATTCCGAGTCTGATACTTCTCCAAATAAATGGTCGTCTGATAAAAGATTTCGTCGCGCCCACCATTTGCATCGTCTTGATGATGAATCTATTCGAATGGATCGAAAGTCGCATAGACGAATTGATGAGCAAAACCGCGATAAGCGCCAGAATTCCGCTTATGATCAAAACCCACATACTCACTTTTTCTACGTTGTCGTTCACCATCGTCACGAGCTGTTTGTCGTAATAAGCGTCGGCAATCATATCGTTTTCACGGATGTGGCTCTGGATTTTAAGGATCGAATCGTTCTCGACATAATTCGCTCTAAGGTGAATGTCGTACGAATTCAAAAGCGGGTTCATGCCCAAAAACTCCATGAAATTCTCACCGATTTCCTTCTGCAATTGTTGTCCTGCCTGTTCTTTGGATACGAAATTGAAATCTTTCACCCAAGGCGCCGTTTTCAAATCCTGAACAAAAGCCGCGTGAGTCGAATCCTGTGCTTCGTCCTTAAAGTAAACCGTCATTGGAACAGTTTCCTTGAAATCGTTGGTAAGATTTTTCGAATTGATGATGAAAAGCCCGAGCACGCCAAGCAAAAACAGCATCAGGAAAATACTCAGGACGACCGAAAAATAAGAGGAAATCAACCTGCGTTTCTGGAACCGGTCAAATTTAGAGATCATAGGCGCTTATAATGTGCGGTAAAAATAAAAAAGAAATTTGGGTTAAGCCTTAAAAGCTTGATAAACTAACGCACAAAGTTTTAAGATTCGTGTGCAAAACGTAACTTTGTGCGGCTTTGACGAAAAGCTTTGTGTTGGTCGTATTTTCAACACACTAATCAGAGAATTTGTTTTTTGATTTTCCGATTGGCGACCAGCTATCACGAATGCAAAAATCAGGCGCGAAGCGTCCAAAATCATAGAAAAATCTTCGCGTTCCGGAACTGAAATCCGTGAATCCGTGGTGAAAAGAACAGCGAATATTGAACAACGAACAACGAGGTTCGAATTTGAAAATCAGGCGCGAAGCGTCCAAAATCATAAAAAAATCTTCACGTTCCGGAACTGAAATCCGTGAATCCGTGGTGAAAAGAATAACGAATATTGAACAACGAACAACGAGGTTCGAATTTGAAAATCAGGCGCGAAGCGTCCAAAATCATAGAAAAATCTTCGCGTTCCGGAACTGAAATCCGTGAATCCGTGGTGAAAAGAATAACGAATATTG
>JBCNQO010000093.1:0-6116 GCA_039592825.1 Flavobacterium sp. | reverse complement strand
GGATTTTCGTGAAAGGCGAGTTTGCGCTGGAAACATCCGACAGTGCAAAGTCTGATGTAAAAATGTATCCGAATCCTGCCGAAAATCTTTTGACCTTTGAAGCCGTTGGAATTTCCGCAAAAGTCGAAATCCTTACTATTTATGGACAAATCCTCATAGCACGCGATTTTACCGAACGGCTCGATCTTGACGTTTCCAGACTTTCTTCGGGAACTTATCTGGCCAGGATTTCTTCGAAAAAAGGAAACGTCATCAAAAAAATTCTTATCAAGTAAATTCTCAAGATGGGCTATAAAAATGTCTGCCTCGATTGCAAAATCTCATTCTGCATCGGCAATGATTTCGCGAACCTGATCGAGTCGAACTGCCCGAATTGTAGCACTAAGATAATTTCGGTCAACCAAAAATTCAAGCCTCCGAAAAAGTCAGATGCCAAAGCTTGGAAAACCGTTCGGCTTTTGGTTGAAAATGGCTTTCGGTTCCAATCTGTTTATGAGCCAATTCAGAAAGGCGTTTATCTCAAGGTCAATTACCCGAATACATTCGCTGAGGCGGAGACATTCGTCAAAAAACACAAGCCTTAAGTCTTTGATTTAACATTTTTTACAGAAAATCTGTAATCGGAATTATCGAAAAACACACAACTTGTCTACGAATTGAAGATACAAAATAATTTTTATAAAAGTTTCCAATTATAGAAACTTTTAATATCTTCGCAAACGATAAGACCATGACATTTTTCGAGACTGTATTCCTGGAAGAAGCCGAGAGGTTCATTTCCACGTTAGACCAAAAAGCGATCAGGAAAGTACTTTACAACATCGATCTGGCGCAACAGACCAACGATCCGAAGCTGTTCAAGAAACTGCAATCTGAGATTTGGGAATTCAGGACGAAATACAATGGTTTACAGATTCGCGTTCTCGCGTTTTGGGACAAAGCAAATGCAAAACAAACGCTGGTCATGGCAACTCATGGTTTTGTGAAAAAAGTAGACAAAGTGCCGGCAAACGAGATCGAACGCGCACTTCGCATCAGGGAAAATTATTTCGACTCAAAAAGGTAAACATGGAAAAAGAGCCAATCAAGACCGTTTCGCTTTCGCAGATGAAAGACAAATACCTCGGCAAAATCGGCACCGAGGAAAGGGATTCTTACGAATACGAGCTTCGCATGGACGTGCTCGGTCGCATGATCAAGACCGCGCGTCTGGAACGCAAGCTCACTCAGGAAGAGTTGGGGAAGCTTGTGGGCGTTCAAAAAGCGCAGATTTCCAAACTCGAAAGCAGTGCCAACAGCGCCACGATCGATACGATCATCAAGGTTTTCAAGGCTTTGAAGGCCGAGATCAGTTTTAATGTGAAGATCGAGAATGAATTTCTGAAATTGGGATAGACTGGAAATCCGACTCAGATTCGTGTATTCGTGGCTTGAAAAATCTATGTCTAGAAAATCCGTCGACTAAAATCACATTCGCACGTACAACCAAATTCGCTCCAAACTCGTCTGTTTTTATACATTTACACCACCAAACAGACACCATGAAAAAAACAATACTTCTCGTTCTATTCATCGCCATTTCGTCTTGCGCCGTCAAGCAGACCAAGCAGATGCTGGTTTCGGGCGATTACGACAATGCCATCGACAACGCCGTTTACGGACTGCGCTCCAACAAGGACAAAAAGGGCAACCAGGATTACGTTTATATTCTAGAGGAAGCTTTCGCCAAGGCCAAGGAACGCGATCTGCGCGAAATTGATTTGATGGTAAAAGACGCGAGCCCGCGCAATCTCGAAAAAATCTACAATACTTACCTGCAACTTAACAACCGTCAGGAAAAAATCCGTCCGCTTTTGCCTTTGCGGAAGTTGGCCGAAAACAGGGATGCGAAGTTCGAGTTCGGTGATTATTCCGACCAGATCGTGAGCAGCAAGAACGCGCTTTCGAAGTATCTGTACGACAATACGAAAGCTTTGATGGCGACCAACGACAAAATGACTTTCCGCCGCGCTTACGACGATCTGACGTATCTGAACCAGATTTCGCCCAACTTCAAGGATGTTCCCGAACTCATCAAAACGGCCAAGCAAAAAGGTTCTGATTACGTGAATGTCTACACCAAAAACGAGACGAACGTCATTATCCCGAAAAGGCTCGAAGCCGATCTGCTCGATTTCAGCACTTACGGACTCAACGACGAATGGACGGTTTACCACAGCAACAAGACGCAGGGCACGAAATACGATTTTGGGATCATCATGAATTTCCGTCAGATCAACGTTTCTCCGGAGCAGATCCGCGAGCGCGAGTTCGAACGCGAAAAAGAGATAAAAGTGGGCCGACGCAAGAAAATGCGAGGAAGAACGCCGGTTCTGGACAGTTTAGGAAAACAGGTTTACGAAGACGTTTACAAGGTTGTAAGATGCCGCGTTCGAGAATTCACCCAGACCAAATCGGCTCAGGTCGTGGCCAAAGTGGATTACATCGATTTTGGAAGCAACCAGCTTTTGCGAACTTTTCCGATCTCGAGTGAGTTCGTTTTCCAGAATGTCTACGCAACCTACAAAGGCGACAAACGCGCCGTGGGCAACGATTACCAGCCGATGTTCAACCAACGTCCATTGCCGTTCCCGTCTAACGAACAAATGGTTTTCGACACCGGAGAAGATTTGAAGGCCAAACTGAAAAACGTGATTTCGAGGAACAGGATTCGCGGTTGATTTTTTTGCCGCGGATTTTAGTTAGTTATCCCACCTAAATAAATTGAACCAAAAAAGTTGCCGCGGATTAAAGGATCAGAAGGATTAAACGCACCGGAAAAAATCCTTGAAATCCGCTACCCGAGCAACGCGAACTGGCCGAAGGCAATCCGCGGCAAAAATATCTCGTATCAATCTGCAAATCTGCAAATCCGTCAATCCACAAATCTTTTAATCTTTCAATTTTTCAATCGTTTAATCTTAAAAACCTCACATCGCCTTCACCTCACTCATAAGTTCGCTCTTATTCTGAGCATACTCATACCCTTGCTCCCACCAAAGTTTCATCGCCTCTTTATTGAAAACCAAGGCGTTTGTAGTTAGCGAAGTTGGCGTGTAGTAAATATTAAGTTTGACGTTTTTGTTCTTGGCAGACAGTTTCCCGATCGTGATATCGTGTTTTTCCACCTGATCCAAAAGCGTTCCGAACAAGTCTACCATTAACGAAAAAGGATTTTTTCCGACAGCTCTCGGCGTACTCAAAGTCTCGGTTTCCAATACGACTACGTCAACTTCTGTCGCGCCTCTTTGTATGGCTTCGCGGATCGGCACGAGCGACGAAAATCCGCCGTCTCCGTACATCGATTTGCCTTTTTTGACCAGACTCATAAACGGTACATAGTTGCACGAAATCCAGATCCAGTCGCAGAATTCGTCGTAATCGAAATCTCGCAGGCATTTGTATTCGCATTCGTTTCTGGACAGATTCGTGACCGTCACGACAATATCGCATTCAGACGATTTGAGTTCGTTGAATTCCTCTCGCGTAAAACTCTTGCGGATGTACTTCCTGAGGTGTTTGCTTTCGCCAAAAGTCTTGCGTCCGAGCAAAAATTGGCGGATCACGTTGAAGTGGTTGATCGCCACCGTTTCCACGCCATCGCGTTTTTTCACGATAAACGGATTGATGTTGAAGATCTTGTCCATGTTGACATTGGTGTAAATGCCATGGATTTTCTCGACCTTGCCCAAAGCCAGATGCGGAATGAGCAGACTTCCCGTGGACGTGCCAAACAAAAGGTCGTATTTGCAACCTTTGACTTCCATCAGATATTGGGCTACACCGCCCGCGAAAGCGCCTTTGCTTCCACCTCCTGAAATTACGAGCGCTCTCATTTTTCGTCCAAAAGTCTTTGCAGTTGCGCTTTTTCGTTCTCGGGCAATTTCGGGATCATTTCCTCGAAATACTTGCGCGTATTGGGCAATTTTAGTTTTTCGCGGATCTTGTCCCGTCCGTATTTGGAGAATTGCCATTTGTGATGCACCGTCGCGTTTACCAAAAGCGGCAAAACGTTCTGGTCGGCTTTGTTGATGTAAAGCAGTTTCTCTATCGCATCCTGACGCACTGAAGCTTCCTCGCCAGATTGTGCATATCCGAGTAGTTCATCGTAATAAGAAGCTTTTTTGTCAAGTCGGTATTCTTTGGTTGCCAAAGCCAATGCCAGCCAAAGCAATCTCATGTTCTTGTCGTTCATCCCGATTACGCCGTCGGTTTTGTCGAGATATCTGGCGCGGTCTTCAGGAAAGTCTCGGCACAAGGCGTTCAACGCGATTTCCTGTGTGATGTAAGATTTGTCGTCGAGCAATGTTTCGTATTGGGATTTGAATTCCGATGGGATTTTTTTCGTGGTACGAGCCACAGCCTGACGCACATCGATTTGGTTGGTCTGCATGGCCAGATCAATCAGCTGTTTTTTGTCGGCGTAAGCCAAATCGCTCACGAGATAAACGACTTGTTCTTTCACAGGAAAATAGGCGTCCGATTTCATCAGATTTTCAAATGTGGACTTGTTGTCCGCGAAAGCGCGATTCCCAAGTTCGCCAACCTCAAAAAATTGCTGCATGAACTTATTTTTTCGCAAAAGATCGATGGCTTCGTTTACCTCGAACTTGTTGCTTTCGAGCCAACGCTTCTTAAACGCCTTTACGTCGTATTTGGACACTTTGGCGATCTCGTCCAGAAAATCGTCGGTTTCCACATTCTTGAATTTGTACTTCTCGAGATACGTCTTTACGGCCTTTCGGAAGTTGTCTTCGCCCACATTTTCGCGAAGAACGTGCAACGCCCAAGCGCCTTTCTGGTAGAAACTCAGCGAGCTCGCTTTTTCGTTCAGAATCGGGATCGTATCGGTCTTGGCAGCCTGTTGCAGATTGATCGCCATGTCATATAACTTATAGTGGAAGTAATCGTCTCCAAAAACCTCTTTTTCAGCCAACAAAGCGTAATAAGTTGCAAAGCCTTCCTGCAACCAATGGTGCGTTCCCGACTTGGCCGTGACCATATCGCCGAACCATTGATGCGCCAGTTCGTGTCCGTTCACGTTAACGTAATTGCGGTCGTTGAACGCGATCTCATCGCACACGTAATCTCTTGTAAAAAGCGTCGCCGTGGTGTTTTCCATTCCTCCGTAAAGGAAATCGCGCACGGGAATCTGTCGGTAAACTTCCCACGGATAAGCCACCTGGATTTCCTTTTCCAGATAGTCGAAAATGGCTTTGGAATAACGGTAAGTGGGCTCAAATTTGGCTTCGTCGGACGGCTCGATGAAAAGATGTAAGGGCGTTTTGGACTCGGCAGCCAATTCGTGGTCGGTGAATTTGCCTATCGCCAACATCAGCAGATACGAGCTCATGGGTTGTTTCATGCTGTAAGACCAGACCGTCCTACCGGGTTTCTGCAATTGGTCTTTGAGCACGCCGTTGGCAATCACCTGATAACCCGCGTTGTACTCGACACTCATATTGAAGACGACTTTCTCGTTCACGTCGTCGAAACTCGGAAACCAATGGCTGGTGTACTTGCCCTGACCTTGCGTCCAGATCTGATGATCGTTTCCGGCCGTCACGAAATACAAAGTCTGTTTGGGTTTGGCCGAAAAATGTATCACGACCTCGTTCTTGCCTTTCCGGAAGCCCGTGAAAAGTTTGAGCTGTTTTTTGTCGTTGGCGAATTTGACGTTTTTTCCGTTGATGGCAACGCTCGAGAATTCCATGTCTTTGGCGTCGATGCGGATCGTGTCTATGGATTTCAGTACCTCAAAGCCATATTTTGCCTGACCGGTTATTGTTCGGGAAGCATAATCTGGAGCCACGAATCCGTTTAGCGTCTTGAAATCGACTTTTGTCGTCTGTTGGGCGAAACCTACCGCCGAAAGAAGTAAAATAAGGTATTTCATTGTTGTCGTGAAGGACTCAAATATACGAAATGTCGATTTTGGGGCGCGGGCGAATTTGGTTGGGTTTAACAATTTTTACGGTTTTTCTGTAATGGACGTGTTTTGCAAAAGGCGAACTTGCTCCAGACCTACCAGGGTTGGCATACCTGTTAGGTCTCCAGAAAAAAATCCAAAAAGAAAC
>JBCNQO010000092.1:0-6160 GCA_039592825.1 Flavobacterium sp. | reverse complement strand
GCTCTCAAGGTGAAGTGGGAGAGAAATGGTAAAACTTATCAACAGAGTGGGTGAAAATGGTAAAATGTGGGAGGATTTGTTATATTTTTGTCTCAATCAAATCCAAAACTGCAGTTGGAGGCAATTATAGGTACATACGAATGCAAGGCAGATGATAAGGGAAGACTGGCGTTGCCGGCACCTTTGAAGAAGCAAATGGCTGCGTCGCTTCAGGATGGTTTCGTCTTGAAGCGTTCGGTTTTTCAGCCGTGCCTTGAATTGTACCCGATGAGTGAATGGAACGCCATGATGGCCAAAATCAACAAGCTCAACCGATTCGTGAAGAAGAACAACGATTTCATAAGACGCTTTACGGCCGGTGTGAAATTGGTGGAAGTCGATGCGGCCGGACGCTTACTCATCGCAAAAGACCTGCAGCAGTTCGCCCAGATCAAGACGAAAGGCGACATCGTTCTGGCTTCGGCCGTGAACATCCTGGAGATTTGGGATAAGGATTTGTACGAGAAATCTCTCGATAATAGTGAAATCGATTTTGCCGACCTGGCTGAAGATGTAATGGGGAATATCAATGACGGCGACAATGGAATATCATAACCCTGTCTTATTAAAGGAAACCGTAGACGGACTTGACATCAAGCCGAACGGTATTTATGTGGACGTAACCTTCGGTGGCGGCGGACACTCGCGCGAGATCATGAAAAGATTGGGTCCGGACGGGAAACTGTTCGCGTTCGATCAGGATACGGACGCTTTGGCCAACGCCATAGACGACGACCGATTCACTTTGATAAACGAGAACTTCCGGTTCATCAAACGCTTTTTGAGATTCCATAATGTGCGTCAGGTAGACGGCATTTTGGGCGATCTGGGCGTTTCGTCCCATCAATTCGACGTGCCCGAAAGAGGTTTTTCAACCCGCTTCGAAGGCGCGCTCGACATGAGAATGAACCAGAAAGACGAACTCGACGCCTACAAAGTCGTGAACACTTACGACGATGCGAACCTGAGACGCGTTTTTCTCGATTACGGCGAACTCAAGAATGCTCCGGCACTTTCCAGAACGATCATCGAGGCCAGAGAAATCCAGCCAATCCGCGATACCGAACAACTCAAGAAAGTTTTAGGACGCTTTCTTCCGGCACACAAAAGCCACAAGATTCTCGCCCAGATCTATCAGGCGATAAGAATCGAAGTAAACCAGGAAATGGATGTGCTTAAAGAATTTCTCGAGCAATCTCTGGAAGTTTTGAAACCCGGCGGAAGACTCAGCGTGATCTCGTATCACTCACTCGAAGACCGTTTGGTGAAGCGTTTCATGAGAAACGGAATGTTCGAAGGCGAACCAGAGCGCGACATGTTCGGGAATTTTTCGGTTCCTATGAAAAGTGTCGGCAAACTCATCGTTCCGACAGAAGAAGAAATCAAGGTGAACAACCGCGCCCGAAGTGCCAAACTTCGCATAGCCGAAAAAATCTAGACCATGAACGTATACAGCATACTCAAGGCAAGATTCCTGATCAACGAAGACGCGACCAAGAACTGGCGCTTCATCGTATTCCTGATCGTTTTGGCCATCATCATGATCGCGAACACCCAAAGTTACGAGCGCAAGGTCTTCAAGATCGTCGCTTTGACCAATGAAGTGAAAGAGCTGCGTTCGGAATTCGTAGACAGAAGATCGGAACTCATGAAACTCAAGATGGAATCGACGGTTTCACAAAAAATGCTGGAGAGAGGAATCGTGCCATCATCGGTTCCGCCACAAAAAATTAAAGTCAAAAAACCAGAAGACACGGGCTTCTTCTCGAGATTATGGCAGTAGAGGAAAAGAATATATCGTATAGGATTTACCTGTTCGCTTTCGGGATTTTCATTATCGCGATGGCCATCATGGTGAAGCTTTGCAATATCCAATGGGTAGAAGGCGACCATTACCGCGCTTTGGCCAAGGAACGCACGGTGAAGAATTTCGTGATTCCGGCCAATAAGGGCAACGTTTATTCTGCCGATGGAAGTTTGCTGGCGACCTCGATTCCTAATTACGATGTGAGGTTCGATGCAGTCGCTCCAAAGCAGGAAGATTTTCGTCAGAACGTCGGGGCTTTGGCCGATTCCTTGTCGGTTTTGCTTGGTCGTCCCGCCGGATATTATTATGCCGGATTGACCAAAGCGCGCAACACGAAAAGTCGCTACCATTTGATCGCCAAAGGCTTGAGCTACACGCAATGGGTTCGCATCAAGTCGTTTCCGCTTTTCAACAAAGGCGCTTTTAAAGGTGGCATCATCACCGAACAATACACTGTCCGCGAGCATCCGATAGGCATGATTGCCAAAAGGACGATCGGATACGATGAAATCCGCGCAGACGGGAAGCATTACGCCAAAGGAATCGAAGGTGCGTACAAGAAATATCTCGACGGAAAAGACGGGCGCATCCTCAAACAGAAAATCGCGAAAGGCCAATGGAAGCCAATTCGCGACGTAAATGAGGTTGACCCGATTGACGGCTATGACATCATTTCGACAATCGACGTCTATATCCAAGATATTGCTCACCACGCGCTGTTGAAGCAATTGCAGGAATACAAAGCTGACCACGGTTGCGTAATCGTGATGGAAACCAAAACGGGTTATGTGAAAGCGATTGCAAACCTTGGGCGCGACAAGAAAGAAGACAGCACGTATTACGAAAGAGTGAATTACGCGGTTTCGGAATCGCACGAGCCAGGCTCTACCTACAAACTCGCCGACATGATGGCGCTGCTCGAAGATAAAAAAGTCGATACAAGCGAAGTTTACGATTCAAAAGGCGGCGATTTCGTGATCCGCGGTCGTCATGTTCGCGATTCGCACGAAGGCGGTTACGGCAAGATTTCGCTGGCTCGCGGCTTCGAGGTTTCGTCGAACACGGTGTTGGTTCAGGCGGTTTACAATGCTTACAAAGATAATCCGATGCAGTTCGTAGATCATCTCGACGATTTCGGACTCAACAAAAAACTCGGGTTGCCATTTGAAGGCGAAGGCGAACCTTTCATTCCTCACAAAGGCGGACGCAACTGGAGCGCAATTGCACATCCGTGGATGGCTTTCGGGTATGGAGTTTCGATCACGCCATTGCAGACTTTGACGTATTACAACGCTGTCGCGAACAACGGGGAAATGGTGAAACCACAATTCGTGTCCGAAATACGCGAGTGGAACAGAACGATCAAGAAGTACGACAAGCAAGTCATCAACCCGAAAATCTGTTCGGACGAGACTTTGAAGAAATTGCGCGCTTGTCTGGAAAATGTCGTCAAGAAAGGAACCGGAAGAAGTTTGTACTCGAAGAATTTCCCAATGGCGGGAAAGACGGGAACGGCTCAGGCGAACTACAACCGCAAAGACGGAACGTCCAAACATTATGTGTCGTCTTTCGTGGGCTATTTCCCGGCGAACGATCCGAAGTACACTTGCATCGTTGTGGTGCACGAGCCAAATACGTCCAAAAACAACTATTACGGTGCAGACGTTGCTGGGCCGGTTTTCAAAAGAATCGCCCAGAAAATCTTCACCGACGCGCCTTCTACCAACGAAGTGAAAAACCTCGAGAAGAAGACCACGAAGCAAGAGAAAAATTACAACGATTATTTGACCAAAGTCCAGAACGTAAAAGAAAAGACGATTCCGGACGTAAAAGGAATGGCCGGAATGGACGCCGTGACCTTGCTCGGGAATCTGGGCGTGAAAGTCAAGATCGTAGGAAACGGAAAAGTTAAGAAACAGTCGCTTCAGCCGGGTTACAGATTCGGTGCGAA
Organism: Flavobacterium sp.; assembly: GCA_039592825.1. Lineage (GTDB taxonomy): Bacteria > Bacteroidota > Bacteroidia > Flavobacteriales > Flavobacteriaceae > Flavobacterium. The sequence continues at coordinate 2,363 of JBCNQO010000092.1, read as the reverse complement.
CGACGTAATCATACTCGAATTGTCATGACGCATTTGAAGGATCTTTTGTACAAAGTGTCGATCGAAGCCGTAAAGGGTTCGACAGATATCGCCGTGCGCAACATCGACTTCGACTCGCGCAAAATAGGCGCAGACGACGTTTTTGTGGCCATCCGCGGAAGCGTTTCCAACGGGCATGACTTTATCGAGAAAGCCATCAACCAAGGCGCGACTGCCATAGTTTGCGACACTTTTCCAGATGTGATCGTAACCGGAATCACTTATGTCCACGTGAAAGACACGAACAAGGCCTTGGCAAATCTTGCGGCGAATTTCTACGGAAATCCGTCCCAAAACCTAAAGCTCACGGGCGTAACCGGAACGAACGGCAAAACTACGATCGCGTCGCTTTTGTACCAACTTTTCAAGAAAGCGGGTTACAAGACGGGATTGATTTCTACAGTGAAAATCATGGTAGACGAAACCGAGTACAAAGCCACGCACACGACTCCGGATTCACTTACGATAAACAAATACTTGCGCGAAATGGTAGACGCGGGCGTCGATTTCTGTTTTATGGAAGTCTCGTCTCACGGCATTCACCAAAAACGTACAGAAGGCTTGCAATTCGCGGGCGGCGTATTCACGAATTTGTCTCACGATCACCTCGATTACCACGACACTTTTGGCGAATATCGCGATGTGAAGAAGTCGTTTTTCGACCATTTGCCGCGTCAGGCGTTTGCACTCACGAACCTAGACGACAAGAACGGCTTGGTGATGTTGCAGAACACAATCGCCAAAAAGCTCACTTACGCCTTGAAATCGTATGCCGACTATCGCGCCCAGATTCTCGAGAACCAGCTTTCGGGCTTGCTTTTGAAAATCAACGATCAGGAAGTTTGGGTTAGGCTTATAGGAACATTCAACGCCTATAATTTGCTGGCGATTTACGGAACGGCGGTGAATCTTGGTCTTGATCCTATGGAAGCTTTGCGCCTTTTGAGCGAACTCGAAAGTGTGTCGGGAAGATTCCAGTTTATCGTTTCCGATAGCAAAATCACGGCGATCGTCGATTATGCGCACACTCCGGATGCTTTGGAAAATGTGCTCAAGACGATAAACGACATCCGAACCAAAAACGAGCAATTGATTACCGTGGTTGGTTGCGGAGGCGATCGCGACAAGACGAAACGTCCGGTTATGGCCGACATCGCTTCGGTTTTGAGCGACAAGGTGATCTTGACTTCGGACAATCCGCGAAGCGAAGAACCAGAAGCGATAATTGCCGACATGGAAAAAGGCGTGCAACCGATCAATTATAAGAAAACGGTAGCCATCGTCGATAGAAAACAGGCGATCAAGACGGCTTGCCAATTGGCCGGCCCGAAAGACATTATCCTGATTGCCGGAAAAGGACACGAAACCTATCAGGAAATCAAAGGCGTGCGCTACGATTTCGACGATATGGCCATCGCAAAAGAACTGCTACAACAACTCAATAAATAAGCAATGCTGTACTATTTGTTCGAATATCTAGATAAGTCGATGAACGTTCCCGGAACGGGCGTGTTCCAGTACATCACGTTCCGATCGGGACTGGCGGTGTTGCTTTCGCTGCTCATTTCGACGATTTACGGAAAGAAGATCATCAACTTCCTGAGAAACCAGCAAGTGGGCGAAACGGTGCGCGAACTTGGTCTTGAAGGCCAGACGCAAAAGGCCGGAACACCGACAATGGGCGGCCTTATCATCATCATCTCGACTTTGATCCCGGTGTTGCTTTTGGCCAAGCTGAACAACATCTACATCATTTTGCTGATCGTGACCACGCTTTGGATGGGAACGATCGGGTTCATTGACGATTACATCAAGATCTTCAAAAAGGACAAAGCCGGATTGAAAGGCATTTTCAAGGTGATCGGGCAAGTTGGTTTGGGGCTTATTGTAGGATGCACACTGTACTTCAATCCTCAGGTTACGGTTAGAACCGATACGCAGTACACGAACGTTTTCACGACACAGAACCCGAACCAGACGCAAATCTATCCGGCGCCAATTGAGGAAAAATCGACTACCACGACAATTCCATTTTTCAAGAACAACGAGTTCGATTACGCCGAAGCCTTGCGTTGGATGGGCGACGGGTACGAGAATTGGGCTTGGCTCATTTTTATTCCGGTCGTGATTTTCATCATTACGGCGGTTTCGAACGGAGCGAATCTCACAGATGGAATCGACGGACTCGCGGCGGGAACATCGGCCATTTCGGTACTCGCGCTCGGGATTTTCACCTTTGTTTCGGGTAACATCATTTTTTCGAATTATCTCAACATCATGTACATCCCGAATTCGGGTGAAATGACGGTTTATATCGCGGCGTT
>JBCNQO010000091.1:0-6212 GCA_039592825.1 Flavobacterium sp. | reverse complement strand
TTTCGTCGATGCTCAATCTGAGTTACGGGATTGGCACTCGCGGAATCGTTTCGGAAACGCTCGTCCGTGAGAATTACCGCACTTTCAGTTTCAACCTCGTCCTTCAGGACATCTGGTTTACCAGAAATAAATACGACTAATTATGGAAGCTTACTACAGTACGAATGTTGACAATGAAAAACAGGCGACCTTACTCGCGCGCCTTATCCGCAAAAGAATCTATCACGCGGGCGAGCTGAGGTTCGACCTTTCGCACCAGCAAAGGTTGCTTCACGCCTCGAACATCAAGAAGACCGAAACCGGGATCATTCGCGATTGCATGACCGAACTGGGTTTCAACTGCGAGCTTATCATCAATGTGGGCCAAGTTGTTTTTCGATGAAATACAGCGCTTCGGGATAGCGGTTGCTGCCTTTGAAGAAATATTGGATCACCATCGAGAAATGATTTTTGTTGTTGAACTGCCGCTTTGCCTCGGGTTGGACTTTTTTCAAGGCTTCGAGAAAACGGTCGTTGCCCAGAGCGATCATATCAAAAGTCTTGCGTCCGGTGTACATATAGATCGGCGGCGTTTGGTCCGACAGGAAATTGATGGGCGACGCGTCGTGCCAGCGCCTTTTGTCGTTTGACCAGGTTTTGAGATAGTCCCATTTTTCGGTTGGCGGAAAGGCCGACAGGTGTTGGTCCATATCGAGTCCGGCGGCGTCGTTCAGGATCATGCCTTTGACAAGACCTTTGGCTACGCCATACTTCGGATTCATCACGGCCAATGCTGCGAGATGTCCGCCTGCGGAATGTCCTGAGATAAAGATTTTTTCGGGATCGCCATTGTATCTGGACACATTCTGTTTTGTCCATTCGATTGCCGCCGCGACTTGTTTGGTCATCTCATCGAAATCGGCATCCGGACTCAATGTGTAATCCGGAATTACCGTGACGACGCCTTTTTTGGCGAAATTCCGTCCCATGAGAACATAAGTGTCTTTGTCGCCGCGGTTCCAATTTCCGCCGTGGATGAAAATCAGCACGGGCAATTTTTCCTTGGCATTTTTTGGTGTAAAGACATTGAGTTTGGGTTCGTCTTTTTTGGGGCGCAAATTTTCCGGCAGATAAGTGATCTCGCGGTGTTTGTGGGAGGCGCATCCGAAAAGGAACAGAAAAGGCAGTAAGAGCAAAAGGCGTTTTGACATAGTTTTGGTGTTCTTTGATGGAAGTTACGGTATTTGGACGTTGTAGGTTTTACAGGATTCCGGCAAAAAAAAAACGGAACCATTTGGCGAATTTGCCCTAAGTGGTTATGCCACAACAATAACTTTAGTTTTCCGTTAACTAAAAGTGGCAAAAATGTTGCTTTGACGGTGCTATGAAAATGTCCTTTCTCCCTAAAATCTTGCTGTTTTTTCTTTTGGTCGGACAATCGGTCTTTTCTCAGAATTATGCCGAAGTGGACCGCAAGGTTTTCGCTTATCCGACGAGTTTCGGATCGCCCGAAAAATTGGCCGATAAAGTGAATTCGGACTTTGCGTCGGACAAACTCAAGGCGCGCGCCATTTATTCGTGGATTGCCAAAAACGTGAGTTACGACCTCGTGGAATTCCGCTCGAACCAAGGCGGACGCGTGGCTTTCTCTTATCGCACGCCTGAGGAAAAAGAGCAGAAACTCCATAAGTACAACCTTGATCTGGCCAACAAGACCTTGCGCACCAAAAAAGGCGTCTGTCGCGGTTATACGGCTTTGTACGATCGCGTGGCGAACCTTTGCGGATTGGAAACCGTGACGATTCCCGGCACTTCGAAGTCGCATCCTACGCATATCGGAAAACTGCCAACCGCCGCCGACCACATCTGGAACGCCGTGAAAATCGATGGTAAATGGCAGCTTATAGACGTGACTTGGGCTTCGGGTTCGGTGGATTCACGTACCGGGAAATTCGTGAACAAATTCAACGACGGTTACTTTTTTACCGATCCCGACGTTTTCTTTCTGAACCATTTTCCCGATGAACCCAAATGGCTTCCGAACGGAAAAACACCACAGGAATTCGCGTCTTTGCCACTGTTTTCGGGCGAATACATAGCCGCCGATTACAACATCACTTTCCCGAAATCGGGTACTTTGCCCAATGGTTACGTGATTCCTTTCAAGGTGGAGAACCTCGATTCGGACCGTGTGGCTTATGCCTTGAGCAGCGACGGGAAAATCCAGCTTTTGCAGACGCGAAAGAATGGCAACGTGACCGAATTTGACGTGCCTTTGCCCAAGAACGCTTCTGGGTTTCTTACGATTTTCGTCGACCAGGAATCGGTGGCGACCTATCGTATCAAGAAGTCCTGATTATTGGATTTCTTCGGCTTCCCCAAACACTTCCTCGGCATCGGGGAAAGCGAAATCATTGTCTGAAAAATCGAGGGTTTCGCCCGCGGGAGCATATTTCATGATCTCGTCTATGCCTTTCTGCACGCGAAGTTCGGTGGTGTATTTTCTGGAATTGGCCAGTACGAGTCCGCCTTTCGAAAGTCGGAACGAAAACTTGCCCGAAGCGCTTTTGATCTTCGTGAAAGCGAATTGGGATGGGTTTTCGCGAATGGCATCGATCATGAGCTCGCAGTCGACTTTTTGCTTGGTGCCGATCGAGGTGAAGATGGTTTTGCCTTTGCGCGAGGCGAATACGAACTTGTAGTCGCCGTTGAAGCGCTTGCTGATTACGAATGTGCCCATTTGTTTTTGTTGTGTTCCAAAAATAGGGAGTTGTGTTTTGTTTGGGGGTGGGGTTTTGGAGAAGAAATCCACAAGTTATTAAGAAGTGCTGGAGTGACGGAGTGCTAAAGTGCTGAGGTGCTAAAGTTGCTCGCTTCGCTTCGCCGTTGAAGGCTCGCTGTCGCATCGCCAACATTTCAACCTAAAATCAACAAAATCCGGCATCGTCTTAATTGTCTTAATTCCCTTAATGGTTTAAAATCAGGTTCAAAGCTACATCCTGATTTTTTCAAACAATTAAGATAGTTAAGGAAAGTTAAGTTGGACTTCGTCCATTTTTTGAGCTCGCTGACGCATCGCCAACAAATTGCTCGCTTCGCTTCGCGGTTTTTTGAACCATTAAGATCATTAAGGACATTAAGGCGGACTTCGTCCGTTGTTGGCTCGCTATCGCATCGCCAACCTAAAACCACCAGAATCCGGTATCGTCTTAACTGTCTTAATTCCATTAATGTTTCAAAATCAGATTCAAAGCTACATCCCGATTTTTCAAAACAATTAAGATAGTTAAGGAAAGTTAAGTTGGACTTCGTCCATTTTTTGAGCTCGCTGTCGCATCGCCAATCAAAGCCATTACCGCAATTCCCCATAAAAAACAGATTTGTCCTGATACGATTCGGGATTGATTTCGAATCCTTTCACTTCGTATTTTTCCCAGAATTTGTCTTCCCAAAAATCGCTGCGCTTAAACCTCGCATTTTGGTTTACCAAGACCTTGTCGTGGCTTTCGCTATAGGCTTCGAGTATTTCGCCTTTATCTATGAATGCCCAGGCCAATGACGCTACCCAAGGATCGAGAAAGTAGATGGAGACACGGCAATCCAATACTTTTGATAAGGAAGTTGCGAATTCGATGCTCAGCTGGGAAGTTCGCAGAGAACATTGCATGAGTGAGATGCCGTCGACCGATTGAAGCAGAAAGAATGGCTTTTCGTTGCGGGTGGTTTAAAAAAGGTCTTCGTCGAATTTTTCGATTTTCAGGGTCGAAACGTCTTTGCAGTCCATAGCTGCGAGGATTTTGACTGTATCGGTAGCATGCACAACGTACAGTGTTTTGCACATAGGACTGACCAATTGATCTATGTCGGCCATTTTTTTAAGGCGAATATATCGCTTTTGGCAGAATTGGTTTGATCTTGGCATTATCGACCAATCACAATCCACTTCAAAACTCCGGCATTCCGGATCTCCGGCACTCCACTGTCAATATCATTCTTAATAACTTCCCTTGCCATCGCTTTTCCCGCGCGTGTATTAAATTTATATTAGCGCAAAACTGATTCCCCACAAATGGCTGAGCTAACCAATTACGACGAAGGCAATATCCGTTCCCTCGACTGGAAAGAACACATCCGAATGCGTCCCGGCATGTACATCGGGAAGCTCGGCGACGGTTCTTCACCAGACGACGGCATCTACATTTTGCTCAAGGAAGTCCTCGACAACTGTATTGACGAATTCGTGATGGGCGCGGGCAAAACCATTGAAGTCGCTATCAAAGACAAGCAAGTCACGGTTCGCGATTACGGACGTGGCATTCCTTTGGGGAAAGTCATCGACGTGGTTTCGAAGATGAATACCGGCGGTAAATACGACTCGTTGGCGTTCAAGAAATCTGTTGGTTTGAACGGTGTCGGAACCAAGGCCGTGAACGCGCTTTCTACGTATTTCCGCGTGGAATCGGTGCGTGACGAGAAGCAGAAAGCCGCTGAATTTTCGGCAGGAGAACTCACGCTCGAAGAAGACTTAATCGAGACCACGAAGCGTCGCGGTACGAAAGTCGTCTTTATTCCGGACGAGACGATTTTCAAGAACTTCAAGTTCCGGAACGAGTATGTCGTGAGAATGCTCAAGAATTACTGCTATCTCAACACCGGCCTTACGATTTACTACAATGGCGAGAAATATTCGTCAGACAACGGACTCAAGGATTTGCTCGAGGAAGAGATCCAGATAGAGGAAATGGTGTATCCGGTGATCCATCTGAAAGGCGAGGACATTGAGATCGCGATGACGCACTCCAAAACGCAATATTCAGAAGAATACCATTCGTTCGTAAACGGACAGAATACGACACAAGGTGGAACGCACCTGAATGCCTTCCGCGAAGCCATGGTGAAAACCGTGCGCGAATTCTACAACAAAGGTTTCGAGCCAAGTGATATACGAAAATCGATCGTGGGAGCGATTTCGGTAAAAGTCATGGAACCCGTTTTCGAATCCCAGACCAAAACCAAATTGGGTTCTACCGAAATGGGTCCGGAATTGCCGAGTGTGAGAACGTTCATCAACGATTTCATCAAGACGAATCTCGACAATTTCCTGCACAAGAATCCCGAAACCGCCGATGCCTTGTTGCGAAAAATCCTTCAGGCCGAACGCGAGCGCAAGGAACTTTCCGGCATCAGGAAGTTGGCCAGAGATCGCGCGAAAAAGGCGAGTCTGCACAATAAAAAATTGCGTGATTGCCGCGTGCATTTGCCCGATACGAAGAATCCGTTGAGTCTGGAAAGCACGCTTTTCATTACCGAAGGAGATTCCGCATCAGGATCGATCACCAAATCGAGAAACGTGAACACGCAAGCTGTTTTCTCGCTGAGAGGAAAGCCGTTGAACTCGTACGGAATGTCCAAGAAAATCGTGTACGAGAACGAGGAATTCAACCTGTTGCAGGCCGCGTTGAACATCGAGGAAAGCATGGAAGACCTGCGCTACAACAACATCGTGATCGCCACAGATGCAGACGTAGACGGAATGCACATCAGACTATTGCTCATCACGTTCTTCCTGCAATTTTTCCCCGAACTCATCAAGGAAGGCCATCTGTACATTCTGCAAACGCCGCTTTTCCGCGTGAGGAACAAGAAAGAAACGATTTATTGCTATAGCGAAGACGAGCGCGTCGCGGCCATAGAAAAGCTCAAGCCAAAGCCCGAAATCACGCGATTCAAAGGGTTAGGAGAGATTTCCCCGGACGAGTTCGTGCATTTCATCGGGGCCGACATCCGCCTCGACCCGGTAATGCTCGACCGCGCCACGACCATCGAGACCTTGCTCGAGTTTTATATGGGCAAGAATACGCCAGACAGGCAGGATTTCATTATCCGGAACTTGAAGGTGGAATTGGATGTGGTAGAGAAGAATTGACAATTGATAATTGGCAATTATTGTTTTGGCAGCTCCCGAAGCTTCGGGACCGGCTGTCCACTGCAAGTCCTCGTTTTTTGTCGGGTTTTAGTCGGTCTTGAACTGGCTTCCTTTGGTCGCCGTCCAAAACCGCAAAAACCAACGCCAAAAAACTGTGGGCTTTCCGCTTACATCCGGGCTGCGAAGTAGAAAGTACAACCTGCAAGGTTTTCAAAACCTTGTAGGTTTGAAGAATTAAAAGAGAATGTTAGAAACGATCAGTATCCGAAAAAAAGGTTTGTTCTATAAGTCGCGCGGTAACCTGCGT
>JBCNQO010000090.1:0-6217 GCA_039592825.1 Flavobacterium sp. | reverse complement strand
GTTCGCCAACACTTACCAATTTCGCTTTCACTTCGGGAGAAGTTCTGAATCCGATGGAATGCCAAACGCTCGAAGGTTCGGCCGCGATGGGAATCCAACAATATAACCCAAACGTGATGGACATTATGGCCACCACGGTTCCGGCCAACCATCTCGATCCTTATATCGGTGACATCGGGGCTTTTGACCAATATGCGCTCAAGATCAACCACCGCGATTCTTACACTTCGGTGAGTAAAGTGCAGGCGAAACGCTTCAAGACCGATAACGAAACCCAGTTCAAGTTCAATTATAAGGTAGTGCTTCAGTCTATTGCCGAATCGGGTCACGACAACGAGCAACCGTTTTTGAAAGTGCGCGTGATTCGGGCTTCGGGCGCGGTTGCAAGCGAATTTTGCCTTATCGGAACACCGACGAACTGTATTTTCAAGCAATATGACGCTATGGAATCGGACGCGATTATTTTGTATACGCCAAACTGGCAATCGGGCGTGATGGACATCAGTTCCATCCCGAATAACGAGGAATTTACGGTAGAATTCATGGCCTCGCGCTGCGGACTCAACGGCCATTTCGGCTATGCTTATATTGACGACATCTGTTTGTTGCATTCGGACGAAAACCTTCAGGGAAGCATCACGCTCGATCCTTTGTACAAGACTTGTCCGGCTTTGCCCGTGAATGTTTGCGGTAAATTCACGATTCCGAATTCGGGCGGTATTTCGGCAACTGTTCAAAGCATCACGCTCGAACTTCGCAACGAAACGGGCGCAGTCGTTTACAGTACGACCCAAAATTCGGGCTTCGATCTGGTCAACAAGACGTTCTGTTTTCCTTTGGTCGCAGCAAATTTTCCGAATACGACTGCAATGGGCTACAATGTTTCGGTCAAAATCCAATATGGCTTGGTGCAGACGAACTGTTCGGGAACGAATTTCGACATTGCCACAGACGACGACGCGAATCCGGGTTACGACATCTGGTTTCTGAACTGCGCGAATTGTCCGGTGGAACTGCATACGGCCGATCTTTTCAAGTGCGACACAGACCACGACGGTACCGAGGTTTTCAACCTGAACCTGCTCAATCCGCTTGTGGTTTCGAACACTGCCGCATTGACTTTCTCTTATTTTACGACGGTTGCCGACGCGGTGGCGAACACGAATCCGATAGCCGCGCCAACGACTTATACCTCGGGAACGCGAACGATTTTCGTGCGTGCCGACCAAAGCGCTACCTGTTTCAAGATTATCGCTTGTCAGGTCATCGTGAAAAATCCAACAGCGACGATTTCTGGAATCCTGAACGTATGCGCCGGAAGCACGACTCTGACCGCATCGCCCGGAGCGTCTTACCTTTGGAGCAACGGATCGACTTCGGCCAGTATCAACCCAACGGCAATCGGGCCTTACAGCGTGACCGTTACCGACAACTTCGGCTGCCAATCTACGGTTTCGGTGAACATTCCGGCTTCGACCGTTGCCGCACAACCCAATATTTCACTTACACATCCTACGTGTTTCAACGATTTTGGCAGCATCACGATCAATTCGCCGGCATCCGAAGTGAGTTTCGATAATGGAGCGACGTGGGGAACGAGCATGACTTTGGGCAATTTGCCTGTGGGCGCCTATACCGTGATCATCAAGACCGTCATGAACTGTGTTTCTTATCCGGTAACGGTTCACATCGCGCCTTATCTTTCGCCAAGACCAGATGTGACTGCGAACAATCCCGATTTCTGTGGTGATCTGGGAAGCATCACCGTGACGAGTCCGGCGCCGTTTTACAGTTTTGACGGAGGCACGACCTGGGTTACGCAGAACACGATGTCGAATCTTCCTTCTGGCATTTATCAAGTCAGGACAAAAGACAACAATGGCTGTATGTCGAATTACACGAGCATCGAACTTTACGGACAATTTTTGCCGATGCCAGACTACACGGCCTTTAACCCGTATTGCGGAAACCTCGGAAGCATTACGATTGACACGCCGGCGGCCGAATACAGCTTCGATGGCGGAAATACGTGGCAAACGAGCAACACCTTGACAGGACTTGTCTCTGGAAGTTATCTCATCAAGATCAAGAATGCGCTGGGCTGTACTTCGCCTCACGATTACGTTTACCTAACAGATCTTGAGTACACTTATCCCGATTATCTCATCGATCCGCCGGGTTGCGACCATTACGGAAGCGTCACTATTACGACTCCTGGCGATCAGTACAGTTTTGACGGAGGCGCTACCTGGACAACGAATCCGGTCGTGGACAATCTTGGCGCGCCCCAGACTTTTCAGGTAAGGGTCAAAAAAGGAACTTGCCAGTCGCTTGTTTCCTGGGTGAGTTTTTACGGAAATTACCTGCCACTTCCCGTCGTTAATGACTATTCGCCTTTTATCTGCGACGAGTTGAACGACAACAAACAGAATGTGAACCTTTCGGATTGGAATGCGAATCTGGTTACTTCAACGACTGGTTTGGGCTTTAGGTATTTCAAAACTTTAGATAGCGCGAACGGAATCGGCGTAAGCACCGAAATCAACAACTGGAGTTCTTATCCGCTTGACGGAACAAACATGACAGTCTATGTCCGCGTGACCGACTCCAATTATTGCCAGAACGTCTGCAAGCTCAATTTCAGCTTCTTGCCCACTCCGGTTATCGTCATGAAAAACGAATATCCGCTTTGCGTAGGCAAACACGTCATCATCAACGCCGGCGTTTTCGACCGCTATCTTTGGTCTACGGGCGAGACGACGCAATCTATCGTGATTACGCAGAACGGCGATTATTGGGTCACTGTTTACGAAAATCATCTTACGGCAAACGGCTGGCAGGAATGCGAGGCCACTCACAACTTCCATATTTTCTGGTCAGACAAGGCGATCATCACCAATATCGAGACCGAAGACTGGACTTACGATTTCAACGCTTTGCACGTTTTCATTGACGGAATCGGCGATTACGAATTCTCTCTCGACAACGAGAATTTCCAGGACAGCCCAGATTTCATCGATCTCCCGAACGGAACTTACACGGTTTATGTTCGCGATAAATTCGGATGCGGAACCGTTGACCAGATTGCCCATTTGCTGATGCACCCGAGATTTTTCACGCCAAACGGAGACGGTTTCAACGATTATTGGCAAGTGAAACTCTCTACGACCGAACCTACGATGATCATCAGGATTTTCGACCGCCACGGAAAATTGCTCAAACAGCTTTCACCTATGGAAAAAGGTTGGGACGGCACTTATAACGACAAACCAATGCCGTCGTCAGACTATTGGTTTACGGTCACGAGAGCCGATGGACAGGAGCATTTCGGGCATTTCTCGCTAAAACGCTAAAAACAAAAGCCGCTATGATCTAGCGGCTTTTTTCTTGGACTTTTTGCCCTTTTTAGGCGTCGGTTTTTCCTTGAGCAACTTGCGTTTGAGCTTGATGCGCTTCTCGGCGTCTTCAACCTTTCCCAAATGGCACGAACTCGAATGCTGCAATTTGGCTTCGCGGATCAGCTCGCCGGCTTGCTTGAACGATCTGGTTTTCTCGAGCAGTTCGATCTTCGACAAACAAAGCGCGAAACGGTCGATGCCTTTAACCGAAGACGCGAATTCGCAAAGTTTTTGTGCGTGCTCGAAATCTTCGTTTTTGATCAGCGTCTTGATGAAATGCGGATACACTTCCACAGCGTTGATGTCGATGGCCAAAGCCTGTTCGAAATACGATTTGGCTTCTTCGTAACGTTGCAGTTGCTCGCTCATCAAGCGTCCGTAAAGGCAAAGCGTCATCGTGCATTTATCGTCATAAGACAAAGCGTAGTCGAGCGCCTCGATCGCCAATTCCAGATTGTAAGGATAGTAATCGATGGCCGTAGCCAGAAATTTATTGATAGTCTTCATTGCGTAAATCTCTTTTAAGCCGCGCGCGTTCTGCCTTGAACGGTTTTTCGCGTGGCTTTTGTTTAAAATCCGATCCTGAAAACGTCCTTACGGGATTTCCTCTTAAGACGTTCAATTGGTTTTCCCAACCCGAGAAAACCTGTCGTTTCACCTGATCCAACTTCTCGCTTTCCAGTTTTAAAAGAAGGCGTTCCGTGGCCAGTTTCTTGTTCTGATGCTGCGAACGGCTGTCTTGAGAGACGACCGAAATTCCGGTTGGAACGTGCGTGGCGCGAACGGCAGAACTCACTTTGTTTACATGTTGTCCGCCGGTGCCCGAACTTCTCATGGCTTGGTACGAGATGTCTTTTTCGGATATCTTTTGGGATTCCGATAGGTCGATCTCGAATATTCCGATGAACCAGTTCTTGCGTTTGTGCATTTTGCGGAACTGGCTTTGCCCGATCCATTGCACGCTTCCCATCCACGAATCGGCGAAAGCCTGACCCGACTTTCCCGACACTTTTACCGTCGCAGTTTCGACCGTTCCGTTCATTTGTCCCGGTTGATGCTGAACCACCGACGCTTCCAGGTTCTGGGCATTGGCTTCTTCCAACAATTTCTTCAAAACCTGAGCTACAACCCAAGTACATTCGGCCGGCCCGCGACCCGATGTGATCTGTAAAAACTTTTCCATCAGCGGTCCATTCTTACTATTTTGGGCGTGAACGTCCCTAAGACTTCTACGAGTTCGGTCTGGTTCGCCATGACTTTTTCGATGTTCTTGTAGGCCATCGGCGCTTCGTCAATGTTGCCTCCAATTAGTTTCACATCGGCCGCAGCCAACACCTTTTTGATCTCGCTTTGGGTGAAGTTCTGCTTGCACTTGGCTCTCGAGAACAGTCGTCCCGCTCCGTGTGAAGCCGAATTCAGGCTTTCGGCATTGCCTTTTCCCCGCACAATGAAACCCGGAGCTGTCATCGAACCAGGAATAATGCCGAGTTCGCCTTTTGCAGCCGGAGTCGCGCCTTTTCTGTGCACGATTCTTTCGACGCCGTCTACGATTTCCTTCCACGCGAAATTGTGGTGGTTCTCGATCGTAACTACGGGTTTCTTGCCCAAAGCTTTCCCGATTCTTCGGTGAATGTCGTCGTGGCAAGCCTTCGCGTAATCGCCCGCAAGGTTCATTGCCAGCCAATATTCGCGTCCGTCGTGCGTGTTCAAATCAAGCCATGCCAAATGTTGCACTTGTTTCGGAAGCGGACATTGCTTGGTCGCCAGATACGTGTACTGTTTGGCGATGTTGGCTCCGAGACCGCGCGAACCGCTGTGCGACAAGACGGCGAAATAGCTCCCGGCCGACAGTTTCCAGTCGGGTTGATCATCGGCTAAATCGACAATGCCGAATTCTACAAAGTGGTTGCCACCGCCGGACGTTCCGAGTTGTTTGTAGGCTTTGTCCAACAATCCTTTCACGAAAGGGATTTCCTGGAATTCGCTTCGGCTGAAAATCTCGTGATCGGCTTTGATCTTGTGGGTTTCGGTCATGCCGAACTTCGTGTTGTCTTTGAGGATCTGAACCAACTGATGGTCTTTTCCCTTGAGAAACGAAGCGGGCAAATCGAAAACCGATAAGCTCATTCTACAACCGATGTCAACACCGACTCCGTACGGAATCACAGCGTTGTCTGTCGCGAGTACGCCACCAATCGGGAGTCCGTAGCCCGAATGTGCGTCTGGCATCAACGCGCCCGAAACTGCAATCGGCAACTTGAGCGCGTCGTACAATTGGCGTTTTGCCTGTTCGTCGATTTCGTTCTCGCCAAAAATCGAAAACGGCGCACGCGTATTCCTGAGTTGGTTGAACTTCACTTCGACCGGTTTGGTCAATCCTTCGGCCACTTTTGCCCACGTTCCGTCGTTGGTGAACTTTTCGGGTTCGAGCAGCACTTGTTTTGCTTCGGCCAGAATGCGTTCCTTTTTCTCTTTTTTTCGGTAACGGTTGATCTGGCCCAGTGCGATGCTGATCGCATTATTTTTCGGGAAGCCCAGTTTTATGAGGTCTTTCCCTGAGAGTTTATTTCCCATCATGTGTTTTGAAAATGATTTGGTTGCCGAGAAAAATCGGCGAACTTCTCGAACACTTTGGCTCGAGTTACGGTCAAAAACTTCGGGAAAAGGAAAGTGAAATCCACAAAAAAACCCGAAGTCTAAGCGAACTTCGGGTTTTTCATATTGAGGTTAGTTAGTGGCTAAACTTTTGAAAAACGCGAAGACGCGAACACACGGAATCCGTTCGGTGACCACCGTCCGGGCCTGAAGGCCGCGGTGAT
>JBCNQO010000009.1:0-11416 GCA_039592825.1 Flavobacterium sp. | reverse complement strand
TTTCACGCCGGTGATTTCGGGCAACGATAAAGGTGAATCGCCAAAAGACGGTGCGATTCTCGTGGCCAAATACGGGAACGGGCATTACATTTACACCGGACTAAGCTTTTTCCGCGAGCTTCCCGAGGGTGTTTCTGGGGCTTTCAGGCTTATGGCGAATATGATTTCAATTGATAATTGATAATTGATAATTAAATAGTAGGTAATGGGAAATCGATAGTTGACAATGGTTGGTGGCCGACAAATAATTGTCAATTCTCAATTGTTAATTCTCAATTCAAAAAAATGAAAGAACGCAACGCAAACGGTTGGAAAAAAAGCTATTCGTGGGTTTTGCTTGCGAACGCGGCTTATATCGTGATTTTTTATTTCCTAATGCAAATTTTCTCGTAAATGCACCAGATAGATTGGATCATCCTTTCGGTTACGCTATTGTTCATCGTGGTTTACGGGGTTTGGAAGACGCGCGGATCGAAAAATGTCGAGGAATACATTCTGGGCGGAAACGAAACGCCTTGGTGGACAGTCGGGCTTTCGGTAATGGCGACCCAGGCCAGCGCGATCACGTTTTTGTCTACGCCGGGTCAGGCTTATGCCGATGGAATGGGATTTGTCCAGAATTACTTCGGACTGCCGATTGCCATGGTCATAATTTCATTGACATTCATTCCGATTTTCCAGCGTTTGCGCGCGTTTACGGCTTACGAATATCTCGAACAGCGCTTTGACGTGAAAACGCGTTCGTTGGCCGCGATCATCTTTTTGATCCAGCGCGGACTCGGTACGGGATTCACGATCTATGCTCCGGCGATTATCGTTTCTTCTTTGCTCGGATGGAATCTGACGTTACTCAACATTATTATAGGAATTCTGGTGATCATTTACACCTTTTCGGGCGGAACCAAAGCCGTGAACGTGACCCAAAAGCAACAGATGTTCATCATCATGCTTGGTATGTTTGCCGCTTTTTTCCTTATCGTCTATTATTTGCCGAACGATATGTCGATCTCGAACGCCATGCACATCGCGGGTGCGAACGACAAAATGAACATCGTGGACATGAGTTTTGACCCAGAGGAAAGATACACGCTTTGGAGCGGAATCGCCGGCGGTTTCTTTCTGGCTCTCGCCTATTTCGGAACCGACCAGTCACAGGTTGGGCGGTATCTTTCCGGAAAATCGATCAAGGAAAGCCAGATGGGACTTATTATGAACGGCTTTTTGAAAGTGCCGATGCAGTTCTTTATCCTGTTTACGGGCGTGATGGTTTTCGTGTTTTTCCAGTTCAATCCAGTGCCGCTGAACTTCAACCCGAACAATACCGCACTTATCGAGAAATCGCCTTATTCCAAGGAATATCACGAATTGGAGAAGAAACTCATCGAGGTCAACAACGAGAAAAAGGAGTTCAACCTCATTTATATCGACCACTTGAACCAAGGTTACGACAATAAGATTCTTAGAAGGCAATTGGTCGCTTTGTCGAGCCGCGAAAGCGATTTGCGCGAACAAGGGCGCGACCTGATCAAGAAAGCCGATGCCAAGGCCGAAGCCAACGACAAAGACTATGTTTTCCTGCACTTTATCCTGAATTACCTGCCGCACGGACTCGTCGGTTTGTTGCTTGCGATGATTCTTTCGGCGGCCATGTCTAGTACAGCTTCTGGTTTGAGTGCGCTCGCTTCGACCACCGCAATCGACATCTACAAACGCAACGTCAAAGGCATAAAGTCTGAAAAACACTATCTGAATGCGACCAAATTCTTTACCGTGGTTTGGGGCTTGATCATCATTCTTTTTGCGTGTTTCAGCGCTTTGAGTGAGAATCTGATCCAACTCGTGAATATAGTCGGCTCGATTTTCTACGGAACGGTTCTGGGCATTTTTATCGTGGGATTCTATGTAAAATATGTGGGGGCCAAAGCAATTTTCTACGCGGCCTGTATTACGCAACTTACCGTGATTGCTGTGTTTTTGTCTCAGACCGTGGCTTATCTGTGGCTCAATTTTATCGGGGCTTTGATGGCCGTTTTGCTTTCGATTTTGTTTGAGGCGACAATTTTCAGGAAGAAGGAAATTGTTCAGAATTAACGGCGCAAGTTTTAACAAAAAGTACAGATTATTACTTCGTACAGTTCGAGCAAAGCTCTCGGGTCTGTAAGGGACGTATTTCGGAAATTCCGATCTTACCTTCAGGGAAGGGGCTGATGTACTATCCCTACGAATAAAAAATTTGCTTCGATTACAGAAAATCTGTAAAAATTGTTAAAAGTCAATCTGGATAAACCTTACAAACTCCAAACTGATTTTTTTGCCCTTTAAAGCCATCGGAACAAAATGAAACTCACCTACCAAACCGATCTTACCGTAAAAGACTTGCATCGCTGGCTAGACGAAAAAGCTTCCGAAGAGGAAGGGCTTGTTATAAAACACCGGATATTCTGGACGAAAAAAATGCCGAATGGCTTTATAATAGCCAGGAGAACAACTAGAAATTCCTTTTCAATTCCCGACACAATTTTCGGTACTATAAATGAAATGGGAACTCTGGAAATAAAAATCCACTCCAACAATGTTTTGATATGGATTTGCCGATTGGCGGTTTTTGGCGGAATCTTCTTTATTGCCATGAATGTTATCGTGAAAGGAATCGGATCGGCTTTCTCTTCACTTCCTCTAGATGTCATAGTCATACTGGCAATATGCGCGATTGTAGTGATTTATCCGAAGCGAAGCACCCAAAAATGGATTGAACGCGAACTTGGTCTGGAAACTGAAAAATTATCCGAAAAACCACACAAAAAATAAGGCTGTCCAAAAAAAAAATCCGGAAAGGTCGCCCAATCCGGATTGTATCTTGCTTTGACCAAAATTCAATTTATCGCAATTTGGATTTTGGATTTTGGAATTTGGAACTTGGATTTTTAATTTATCCCTTGCTCCACTCAGCAATACTCTCATTGTTCATCTTCACGTAATCCTGGTTTTTGGCCGACTGAGCCGCCGCCAACGAAACTTTCGCCGTCTCGATAGCGCCTTTCTTGTCGCCCAATTTTGCCTGGATCAACGCTTTTTGACGTGTCATCCAGAAAGGCTTTTCTTTGTCTTTGTTGAGTTCCAAGGCTTTGTTCACGTAAGTCAATGCTTGTTTCAAGTCGCCATTTGATTGGTACAGATAGCTTCCGGCAGAGAAATAGTCGTTATAAGACGGTCCGTTCAAGGTTTTCTCGATGCTCGCCATGGCCGCTTTTGCCGTTGGAACCTCAAATTTTACCGGAATCAACGTTTTTTCCCACATAATTTCAAGAACACCGTAGTTGTTGTCGAGGTTGTTGATGTCAATCGTGAAAGATTCTACGCTGCGGTTCATCTGGAAAGGTTTGGCCGAAGTTTTCAAAGCCACTTTCGACTCGTCCCAATTTTCGGGATTTCCCCAATTGGAAATGTCGTTGTAGAAAATCACGTCCCAATTGTCTACTCTTGGCACGGTGTAAAGCGCGTATTTGCCTTTCTTCAACGGCTTTCCGTCAATTGTCACGTCTTCGCTGAAAGTTACGACAGTATTGGCGTTCGCGCCTGTTCTCCAAACTTTCCCGAACGGAACCAAATCGCCGTAAACCGTACGTCCTTTAAGGCTCGGACGCGAATAATCTACTTCCACATCTGTCAAACCGACAACCTGCGTAATGGTCGCGTGCGGACTTGCGGCCGGCGTTTTCACCTGTGCTTCAATCGTGTAATTGGCAATGAAGATCGCCAGGGCAATGATAATACGTTTCATGTTAATCGTTGGTTTTGTTATGGTTCAAAATTACGCAAATGGGTTGGTCAATCTGTTAATTTTTTTCTAATATCAGACGTAAAACTGTCTAATGATTTGGCTCAAAAATTAAACAGACCTATCTTTAAGTAATGAAATTGTACCACCTCAAAACCGTCCAGAAATTTCCCGTAAGCAGCGACAAAATCTGGGATTTCATTTCGACTCCAAAGAACTTGGCCGTGATTACGCCCGATTCCATGGGATTCAAGACCAAATCTGGAGACGATCGCGAAATGTTCGCTGGACAGATCATCGACTATACCATAACGCCGCTTTTTGGCATCAAGATGAATTGGGTCACCGAGATCACGCATGTAGAAAACGGAAAGTATTTTGTGGACGAACAGCGCTTCGGGCCTTACGCTTTCTGGCATCACAAGCATTTTCTGGAAGAAACAGAATACGGTTGCGAAATGACAGACATCGTGCATTACGGCGTTCCGATGGGATTTTTGGGAAGACTCGTTCATCCGTTTCTGGTGAAGCCGAAACTCGATGAAATCTTTGAATTCCGGCGCAAAAAGCTCGTGGAACTCTTTGGCGGTTTTAGGTGAAGTTGCCGTAATTCGGGACTTAGCCCGCGTTAAGGATTGAGGCTTTGTCTAAGCTCACGGCTTTGCGAACAGCAAAAGACGTAGCGAGTGCCGAAAGCCTGGCCGCGACACAAAACTGGTTTTGAAACAAGATTTGGATTCGCGGCAACGCCCAAATAGCCAACGAAAAATCGCTCATCCATAATCTTTCAATCTTTTAATTATTCAATCTTTCAATAAGAAAAAAATGAACATCTTCTGGTTCCGACGCGATCTTCGCCTAAACGACAACTGCGGTTTTTTTCACGCCCTGAGCGCCAATGACGAAGTGCTTCCGATCTTTATTTTCGACAAGAACATCCTCGAAGATTTGCCAAAAGACGACCATCGCGTTACGTTCATTCACCAACTTTTGAAAGATATGAACACCGAACTCAAGAAACACGAGCGAAAACTCGCTGTTTTTTATGGCGATCCCGAAGAAATTTTCAAGCAGCTTTTGTCCGAACGCGAGATCAGGAACGTTTTTACGAATCATGATTACGAACCTTACGCCGGCAAACGGGACGAAAAGATTGGTAATTTACTCCAGAAAAACGGCGTCGGATTCGCGACTTTCAAAGACCAGGTAATTTTCGAAAAGTCTGAAATCGTTAAGGACAATGGCGAACCTTATGTGGTTTACACGCCTTTTTCCAAGCGCTGGCTCGAGAAGTTCAACAGTTGTGAGTTACCCGAATTTGCGTCTGAGAAAAAATTGTCGAACGTGGCCAAACACAATTACAAGTTTCTTTCTTTGGCCGACATCGGTTTCCATACGTCCAAGACCAAAATTTTCGACTATAAGCTGAGTCCGAAACTCATCAAGGAATACGAAGACATTCGCAATTTTCCCGCTGTCGACGGCACTTCGCACATTAGTCCTTATCTCAGATTCGGGGCTTTAAGCATCCGGAAAGTCGCCAAGAAAGCATCCGAAGAAAAGAACATCACGTTTCTAAAAGAACTCATCTGGCGCGAATTCTTCATGCAGATTCTGTGGCATTTTCCGCATACGGCGACCAAAGCGTTCAAACCCGAATACGACCACATCAAATGGCGTTATGCCGAGAAAGAATTCGAGAAATGGTGCCACGGAAAAACGGGTTTCGCCATGGTTGACGCCGGAATGCGCGAACTCAACGAAACGGGGTTTATGCACAACCGCGTGCGAATGGTCGTGGCGAGCTTTTTGTGCAAACACTTGCTTATCGACTGGCGTTGGGGCGAAGCGTATTTTGCCGAAAAATTGTTCGATTACGAGCAGTCTAGCAACATAGGGAATTGGCAATGGGCCGCCGGAAGTGGCGTGGATGCTGCGCCTTATTTCAGGATTTTCAACCCGTCTGAACAACTTAAAAAGTTCGACAAGGATTTGAAATACATCCGCAAATGGGTTCCTGAATACGAGTCTTTCGATTATCCCGAGCCTATGGTTGACCACAAGGAAGCGCGTGAGCGTTGTTTGGCGGTTTATAAGGCGGGGTTGAATCGTTGAGTTATTTTTCTGGACTTTTTTACCACGGATTTCTGAGTTATTCGGATGCAAATCCTTCTAATCCGCTAATCCGCGACTGACTTTTTTAACACATTTCGAGTCTGATGCAAATCAACCGTAATTTTTTTAACCGCGAATTCGCGAATTTACGCTCGGTGAAAAACTGAAATTCGCGAATTCGCGGTTGAAAATATAGGCAGATGGTCATTTTTTTTGCCGCGGATTAGCGGATTTTTAGGATCGAGAAGCAAAAAACCCATCAAACCTTACTGCTCTTAATGACCTTAATGGTTCAAAACTTATGTGTTGGATTTGCGGTTTGAAAATCAGCTCATTTTTGAATAGACGGAACGATTCACGAAACTTCCGTCAGAAGAAATTTCAACCGCTATTTTACCATCGGTTTCCGTCAAAGAAAAATCCAGATTGCGCGACAAAATCTTTGTTTCAGACAAAAGTTCACACTTGATTTGAGTGTCGGAAACCAGAAATTCGAACTTTAGGGCGAAGTCGAAATTGTTGCGGATTCGCAGATCTTTGTAGCCGAAAACCAAAGTGGCATCGCAACCCAAAGGCGCAAAACGGGTTTCGTCGTTGTAAATGTCGACCGAATGATTGTGGCGCTCGAGAATTTCCAGACCTGCGATCAGGCTCAAATGGTAGACGATTCCCGAAACCTGGCAAATGCCGCCGCCCGACTCGTTCTGCAATTTTCCGTTCACGATCGATCGGCTTTTGTGTAGTTTCTTTTCCGGATTTCCGATCACTTTCCAAAAAGACAGAATCTCGCCCGGAAGCAAAGTGATTCCCTGGATTTTTCCCGAGGCGAAGCGAATGTTGTGCAGTTTGGCGGCCAAAGTTTCAGACGGCTTGATCTCCTGGGAAAGTTCCAAACGGTGACCGAACTGCAAACCATGTCGCTTTTTGCCAAACCGAAAAGCCGTTCCATTGCTTAGATCGGTGAAGAAAACAAGCAGGCGTTTCACGTGCAATTTGGCTCTGGACAAGGCTTTCATCGCTTTTGGAATTCTATTATAAGGTACGAACTGAATTCCTTGAAAATAGAATTGGAGAGCAAAGAATCCAGTTTCGCGAACGCCGGACGCAGTTTTTTGGGCAAACGATGGATCGGCAAAAAAAGAATCCCGAAAGAGCGTTTGGCCTCGAAACCACCGATTTTACCGACTTCTTTCAAAGTGGAACCATAAGCGCCGTGCCAATTTTGGCCTTTGTAACCCAAAAGTTTACGCCGTTTCTGTGATGGAATGTCGAAAATCACGCGTCCGTTTGGTTTTAGAATCCTGTGGCATTCGCTCAGGATCGCATCCATTTTGGGTTGATCGAGGTGCATGAACAAATGGAAAATCGTGATCGCGTCTATAGATGCGTCGGCCAATCCTGTGTTTTCGGCATCGGCAACTTTGAAAATCTTGTTGGGAAATTTCGTTTTCGCCACTTCGATCATTTCGGCACTGGCGTCAATCCCGATTTGGGCGAAATTCAGGAAACGTCCGCTGCCACATGCCAGATCCAGCACTATTTCGTCGGGATTCACCAGCAGTTTTTCGAGGATTTTGCGTTCCGAAGCATCGATAAACCGTCCGTAGGAATTCCCGAAACGGTCTTCGTCGTACTTTTTGGCGAGCGCTTCGTAATAGGCAGTTATTTCGGGTTGCGGCATTTGGTTGGTTTTCCCAAATATGCGAAAAAAGGTTTTACGTCAGCTTGTTGTCTTGCCACGGATTTCATTTTGCGAGCGCGCATGTTGTCGCTTCGCTCCTTTTTTTTGCCACGGATGCACGGATTTTGCCAAAGGCCAGTTCGCGTTGCTCGGGTCACGGATCGCACGGATTTTCACTTTGCTTTTGGATTTTCGTAGATCGAGCGTAAATCTTAGACCTGTTCGCATCTTAAAAAGATTCGAGCTTTATTTTCGGCACTAATCTTTTTCGGATGCGAAATCCTTCTAATCTGTGCATCCGTGGTTAACTTTTTTCGAAACTCATTCTGGGTCGCACGCAAATCGATGATCAATTTTTTGCCGCGGATTAAAGAATTTTTCGGATCGGGACGTAAAAGTAGCGTCCAAATGTTATCCGAGGTTCAAAACCCGCCCGAAATCAAGCTGATTAAAATGCTCAATAACCAAATCGGCCTCGTGTAAATCCTGATTGTTCGAGTGCTCGCTCACGTATCCCACACAAAACAATCCCGCGCCTTTAGCGGCTTTTACGCCGTTCGTGCTGTCTTCGATCACGATGCATTCGCTTTTTTCATGACCCGACAAACGCCAGGCTTCGACGAAAATCGCGGGATCCGGCTTTGACTTCGGGAAATCTTCACCGCTGACGATGTGCGAGAAATATTGGTAGAGTCCAAAGCGCGTGAAAACCCTGTCGATAGTGACTTTTGCGGCACTCGACGCCAGAATCAACTGCATACCATTCGCGTGTAAATCCTTGATCAGATTTTCTACGCCTTCGAGCAAAAACAAGTCTTCTTTGGTATCGAAAGCGCCGTTGAACAGGCCGCGTTTTACTTGTATCAAATCGTAAGTATCGGTTTCGATCCCGAAAAGTTCCTTGAGTTTTTCGTAGACATTCTTGGTCGAATTGCCCGTAAAAGACGCGTAAAGTTCGGGCGTCACCTCGATGTTGAGCTGTTTGAAATGTTCGTGGTAAGCGTAATGGTGAACGGGTTCGGTATCTACGATCACGCCGTCCATATCAAAAATCACGGTTTTTATCATATAAACTATCAGTTTTTTACAGGACAATTCTGCTGCTGCAACTGCTTTCTGCTACTTTTTATTTGGGCGTTCCGGCGTCCGGAAACTTTTTGGTAAAACGGTTTTTTTTGGCTGGCCGCCGTCGGGCTGATCGGCACTCGCTTTTTGCCGTCAATTTCAGACTAAAAAACGAAATCACGCTGGGCAAAAGAGCTCAAACAAAGCCGCCATCCCTAACGCAAACGGCAATAACACGCCATCTGTCGTCTCAGGAACTCAAGAACCTTGCACTCCGGCACTCTTTTTCAGTAAACCACGAATAACGGTCTCGGCCGCATATAACCCAAAAAGTCCGGGCATATAACTGCTCGTTCCGTAGAACGACTTCTTGAAATTGCTGCCGTCGGTCACGCGCAAACTCTCCGGATCCTGGATTTCCGACGAAAAAACCACCTTGATTCCCTTGTAGATCTTGGCTTCTTTCTTGAGGCGTTTCTTGATCGCTCCGGCAAAATAGCAGTTTTCGGTTCTGGAAATATCGGCTACTTTCACCTTGTCGGCCTGAAGTTTTCCGCCCGCTCCCATCGCACTTATGATCTTCACTTTCTGGCGCTTGGCCGAAATGAGCAGATTCAGTTTCGGGGTCACGCTGTCGATGCAGTCCACGACGTAATCGAATTCCTTAGAAACCAATTCGTAAGCGCGTTCTGGCGACAAAAACTCTTTCAATCTTGTGAGTTCAAGCTCCGGATTTATATCCATGAGACGGTCGCCCACTACGTCCACTTTCGGCATCCCAACAGTAGAGTGCAAAGCCGGCAACTGTCGGTTCACGTTCGTGATGTCTACCGTGTCTCCGTCTACGATCGTCATTTTTCCTACGCCTGCCCTTGCGATGAATTCGGCCGCAAACGAGCCTACGCCACCAAGCCCGACCACGAGTATGTTGGAGTTTTTGAGTTTCTGTAATCCTTCGGGTTTAAAGAGCAGTTCGGCTCTTTCCTGCCATTTTGCCATTATTTCAGTATTCGTTATTCGTTATTCAACATTCAGTTTTAATTCCCTCGATTTTGAACCATTAAGAACATTAAGGGCATTAAGTTCATTCAGGCACTTCATTTTGTTAAGGACATTAAGCTTACCGTGTAATGTTAATCACCTTAATGTTCTTAATGTTCTTAATGCCCTTAATGTTAAAATTTTGAACCATTAAGATAGTTAAGGGAATTAAGTTGATTCTTATAATGTTAACTACCTTAGTGTTCTTAATTTCCTTAATGGTTTTTAAGTTTTTTGAACCATTAAGATAGTTAAGGGAATTAAGGTTTTTCAAATCACCTTTTTTGTTCGCCAAAAGTTCTCATTGGTCATTCGTCATTGGTCTTCCGAACACTTTCCTAAAATTCTCACCTGTCATTTCTTTCACCGAGTCAACCGACACATTTTTGTACCTCGCGGCCAGTTCGTAAACCTGTTCTATCGTTTCTTCGGCCGTGTCCGTTTCCAGAAAAAATCGGTCATTTGGAACTGAGATGAACGCTTTTTCAAGATCCGGATTCCTTAGCAACCATTTTCCGAAAGACAGATAAAAACCATTGTCTACAAGCGATCTTGCAACTTGCTCGTTCTTAGAAAATCCGTGGATTATCATCGGGACATCAATGTTCATGCGCTTTTTGGTCTCGATCACTTCCTGATAAGCCGCAACACAATGAACGATTACGGGCTTTTTGTATTTCTTGGCCAAAAGCAGCTGCACTTCGAAAACCTCGAGCTGCAGTTCGATCGGCATTTCTATTCTCTTGTCGAGTCCGCACTCGCCTATCGCCAGACATTTTTCGTCCGTGAGCTTCGATTCAAGAAACCCAAAATCAGTTTGCAGCCGATTCTCGTCAATACGCCACGGATGCACACCAATCGAGAACTGCTTTATGGCATCGTCAAACTCGTCCGGATATTGGTTCACGAGCTCGAAACGCCCGGAATTGTCGGTCTGGAAATGCGTATGTAAGTTCAAAAACAGCATTTAGTCGTGGAATTTCTTTACGCCGGCTTTCACTTCAACAGCCAAATCATTTTCCAAAGGCACGATCGGACAGGAATATTTGTGGTTGTAAGCGCAATATGGGTTGTAAGCGCGATTGAAATCGATCATTACCTTATCGCCTTTCGGGATTCTCATGTCGATGTAACGCCCGCCAATGTAGCTTTCCTTTCCGCAGGTCAAATCGGAAAAAGGCAAAAACAGATAGTCTTCGTAACCTTCTTTTTTCGACAGCTCGATGTTGCGATACACATTGAGTTTGCACGCTTTCCCGTCGATCGTAAATAGTAGTTCGCCATATTTCACATACATCGGGCGACGCGCTCCGGTGGTTTTCATCTCGAACGTTTTCTCGTTTTCGGACTTCTTGAATTTGGCTTCGACGATGTATTTGGCATCTATCGGATAAAAGTCCAAGCCTTTGAAAACCTTGAAATCTTCGTCCATCAAAGGCGATTCTTTTTTGTCGGCGTATTCTTTGTCGAGGTTTTTCTGATAGTCTTTCGCCCCCGACACATCGAAATTGTTCTGGGCGAATCCGGAAAACGTCAGCAATAAAAGAATCAGGAATCTCATGGTGATTTTTTTGCAAAAATAAGCAATTGAGAGACTTTTGGGCGGTTTGGTTTGGCGATTTCCGATTTGTGGGAAATGGGCTTTTTAGGTAAAGTAGGTTTTAGACCTAACAGGTTTATAAACCTAACAAGTCTTAAAGACCTAACAGGTTTTAAAACCTAACAAGTCTTAAAGA
>JBCNQO010000089.1:0-6251 GCA_039592825.1 Flavobacterium sp. | reverse complement strand
GACCCAACTGATCAAGGAGCGTATCGCCGACGGCAAGCTGGAGAACGTTCCGCCGTACTTCCATTATTGCGCTGCCTGGGCGTTGGAAGATTTCGTGACGGTTGCCACGACGCGTCCCGAGACGATTTTGGGCGACACGGCCGTGTGCGTCAACCCGAACGACGAGCGCTTCACGCATCTGAAAGGCAAAAAAGTGATCGTTCCTATCGCAAACCGCGTCATTCCTATCATCGAAGACGATTACGTCGATATGGAATTCGGAACCGGAGCTTTGAAAGTGACGCCGGCCCACGACGTGAACGACAAGACTTTGGGCGAAAAACACAACCTCGAGGTCATCGATATTTTCAACGAAGACGCGACCTTGAATTCGTTCGGATTGCATTATGCCGGAAAAGACAGATTCGTCGTTAGAGAAGAAATCGAGAAAGAATTGCAGCAAATCGGCGCTTTGGCCAAAGTTGAGATTCACAACAATAAAGTAGGAACTTCCGAAAGGACCAAAGCCGTGATCGAACCGCGTTTGAGCGATCAATGGTTCCTCAAAATGGAAGATTTGGTAAAGCCGGCGCTGAAAGCCGTTTTGGAAACCGAGGAAATCAAGTTGTATCCGAAAAGATTCGACAACACTTACCGCCATTGGCTCGAGAATATCCGCGACTGGAACATTTCGCGCCAGCTTTGGTGGGGACAACAGATTCCGGCCTATTACTATGGCGACGGAAAAGAAGATTTTGTGGTAGCCGAAACCAAGGAACAAGCTTTGGAGATGGCAAAAGCCAAGAATCCGGACATCACTGCCGAAACGTTGAGACAAGATGCCGACGCGCTCGACACCTGGTTTTCATCGTGGTTGTGGCCGATTGCTGTTTTTGATGGCATGAACAATCCGGAAAACGAAGATTTCAAATATTATTATCCAACGAACGACCTCGTGACAGGACCGGACATTTTGTTCTTCTGGGTAGCGAGAATGATTTTTGCGGGATACGAATACACCGACCAGAAGCCATTCTCGAACGTTTACCTTACCGGATTGGTGCGCGATAAACAAAGACGTAAAATGTCTAAATCGCTCGGGAATTCGCCAGATCCGCTCGATTTGATCGAAAAATTCGGTGCCGACGGCGTTCGCGTAGGTTTGCTTTTGAGTGCATCTGCAGGAAACGACATTATGTTTGACGAAGAATTGTGCGCCAACGGACGCGCCTTCGCCAACAAGATATGGAACGCGTTCCGACTTATCAAAGGTTGGGAAGTTTCAGATGCGATCGAAGCTCCGGACGCTTCACAGAAAGCCGTGGCTTGGTTCAACGCCAAGTTGCAGCAGACGTTGGTCGAGATTGAAGACCATTTCGAGAAATACCGCATTTCTGACGCTTTGATGGCGATCTACAAACTTGTTTGGGACGATTTCTGTTCGTGGTTCCTAGAGATGATCAAGCCGGCTTACCAGCAACCGATCGATGCCAAAACGTTTGCGGCTGCTATTGATGCGCTCGAGAATGTCGTGAGACTGTTGCATCCGTTCATGCCTTTCCTTACCGAGGAAATCTGGCAACACATAGCCGAGCGTTCGTCAGAAGAAGCACTTATCGTGAATCATTGGCCAAAAGCCGAAAGCTTCGATGCGAAAATCATTGCCGATTTCGAGTTTGCATCCGAAGTGATTTCTGGCGTGAGAACCATTCGAAAAGACAAGAATATTCCGTTCCGCGACGCAATCGAGCTCAAGATTTTGAACAACGAGAATGCGTCAGAGACGTTCAATTCGGTAATCGAAAAACTCACGAATCTGTCCGGTTTGGACTATGTGACCGATAAGGTAGACGGTGCGCTTTCCTTCCGTGTGAAGTCGAACGAGTATTTTATTCCGGTAACAGGAAATATAGACGTGGCGGCCGAAATCGAGAAACTGAACGAGGAATTGAAATATACCCAAGGTTTCCTGAGATCGGTTCAAGGAAAACTTTCGAACGAGAAATTCGTGAGTGGAGCGCCAGAGGCCGTAATCGCGAACGAGCGCAAGAAAGAAGCTGACGCATTGGCCAAGATCGCCACAATCGAGCAAAGTCTGGCGTCGCTGAAATAAATCCGCATTCCGACACAGATCGGAAATAAAAACAACTTCCCATTTGGATGAACTTCGGTTTTCCATTGGGAAGTTTTTTATTGCGCCGATGTCGAACAAGCAAACATGAAAAGGCCACGAATACACAAATAAAATCATTCGTGTATTCGTGGCCAATTATTTAAAGTTCCAGTGTGTCAGCAACTGCAACTGCAACTGCAACTGCTTCTGCTTCTGCTACTTCTTAATAGCTGCTTCGTACCGCTCAGAAACCTTGTTCCAATCAATCAGGTTGAAAAAGTTGGAGATGTATTTCTTGCGTCTGTATTGATAGCCCAGATAATACGCGTGTTCCCAAACGTCGATTCCCAAAATAGGCGTGCCTTTCACAGGCATTCCCGGCATAAGCGGATTGTCCTGGTTCGGGGTTGCGCAAACCTGCAATCTTCCGGCTTTGTCGGTAACGAGCCAAGCCCAACCCGAACCGAATTGTCTTTCGGCCGCGTCTTCTAGTTTGGTCTGGAACAATTCAAAAGACCCGAAATCGCGTTTTATGGCAGTGGCCAAAGTGTCTTTTGGAGCGCCTTGGGATTTGGCGCGCAAAGTCTCGAAATAAAGCGTATGGTTGTAATAACCGCCCAGATTGTTGCGCAATTCCAGGTCGGACATATTGAGTTTCTTGAAGATTTCCTCTATCGGAAGTTTCTCGTTCTCGGTGCTGTCGAGCAGTCGGTTGAGATTGTTCGTGTAAGTGAGATAATGGCGTCCGTAGTGCATTTCCATGGTCATCGCATCGAGATTCGGCGCGAGCGCGTCGTATTGGAAAGGTAGTTTGTACATGGCGAATGCGCCTTCGTCGGCCACGGCGTCTTCTGGTTTGCCGATCGTCATTTTCTCTTCGGCAGCCGGAAGCGGTACTTCTACGACTTCGGTAAGTTTCTTTTGCTGGCACGAAAAAAGTACGGTAGCGCAACCCAGTAGGAGCAAGGCAGATTTTCTCATCTTATTTGTGCTGAAGCGATTCGACGAGTTCCACGTAAAGGCGTTTTGCCTCTTCTGGCGGCATGGTCCTGATTTGCATCCAGGCGTTGGTCTTGAACGCATTCCTAAGGTCGATTCCCGAATTCACGTTCATAGAAGGTTGTGTAAGCGAACCTTGTTTGTAATAGGCATATAGACGCAGTTGCGTGTCTTGAGGCAAGTCAGCCTGAGACATGGCAGAAGCGATTTCACAAGCATCCCTAAAGCGTGTATCGAGATCTTTTTCAGACATTCTTCGAGGCGATGACGGTTTTGTTTCCGATGGCTTTCTGCCCGAGTTTTACGTCGATTTTGGTTCCGATCGGGAAATAAAGGTCTACGCGCGACCCGAATTTGATGAATCCGGCATCTGTTCCTTGCACGACCTGCATGCCTTCTTGTGCGTAATTGACGATTCTCTTGGCCAAAGCACCAGCAATCTGTCTATACAAAACTTCGCCGAAAATACGGTTCTCGATCACGACAGTCGTCCTTTCGTTTTCGGTACTCGCTTTCGGATGCCAGGCCACGAGGTATTTCCCGGGATGGTATTTGCTGAACTTGACTTTTCCGTTCACCGGATAACGCGTCACGTGGACGTTTATCGGAGACATGAAAATCGAGACCTGAAGGCGTTGGTCCTTGAAATATTCGCCTTCGTAAACTTCTTCGATCACCACGACTTTGCCGTCAACCGGAGCCGTCACGATGTTGTCGCTTGGGTTGTGAAACCTTTTCGGGTTCCTGAAAAACTGCAGGATCATGATCAGAAAGAACAACCCTGTGAGCATTACAGTCATGCGCAACCACGCGATGTCTTTTAGGAAATAGTCTGCCGTGAGCAAAAGCGCCACGAAAAGTGTCGTTGAAATCAGGATTATTTTTCCGCCTTCCTTATGAAACATAAAAAACGATTTGATAAAACAAAAATACGAATGGAGCTACAAATATAACACTATCGAGCCGATCCAGAATACCTCCGTGACCCGGCATGATGCGTCCGCTGTCTTTTACGCCGGCAATCCGCTTGAATTTCGACTCGACAAGATCGCCAATCGTCCCCACGTAACTCACTAAGGTTGCGATGACAATCCAGAAAAGAATGGGTTCTTTCACGAGCCAGATGGCAATCGGGACGGCAAAAAGCATGGCAAAAATCCAACCGCCAAAAAAACCTTCAATCGTCTTTTTGGGAGAGACGCTCGGCAAAAGTTTTCGTTTTCCGAAGCCTTTTCCCACAAGAAACGCAAAAGTGTCGTTCGACCAGATCAGCACGAAAATCGAGATGATGACTTCGGGTCTGAAATGCCCTTTCTCGAAAGGCAGTTTGGTGATGAAAACCATAGGAAGCACGACGTATCCGATAAGGTAAACATATTTGGAAGTCTTGTCGAGCGCGACGAATTTCGAGGAAAACAAAAATAGGATGAGTTTTACCGACACAAAGATCGTGGGCACGAGCAAAGCCAGTTCCATAATGTTGGAAAGCGGAAAAGCGGTAAAAAGCAGGTAAAGTGAAGCTGAAACCAAAAGTGGCAAAAGCTTCGGGAGATGCGTGAGTTCGCAGAATTCGAAAACGGCCAAAAGCAGGAAAATTCCAAAAAGGGCCACGAAAGATGTCGGGAACAAAGCACAACCGACCAAAATCACGATGTAAACCGCCCCGGAAAGCGTCCTGGTTAGGGTTTCGTTCATACTAAAGATCTTCTAGAAGCAGCAAATATAGGTTTTTGGGAGCGCTTCCGTACTGAAGGAAATCCTCTTCTTTGGCTTTTTCGAAGTATTTGATAGTAGTGATATTGGTTGGGTAATCGGTTTCGTACTTTTTCTTGATGGCGCGAAGCCCGTCGCTTTTCGATTCGAGAATCTGGCTTGTAGTGGCCAGGATTACGATATTCGATGGAAGGTCATTTGGCTTGTTCTGCTTGATCTGCTTGGACGAGAATAGGATGGAACCTTCGTCTGCCACGAGATTTTCGCAAGATGCCAAAAGGAATTTCGGCTCCGGAGCGTTGTCGTGTTTTACGTTGTTGTCGTCGAGCATACTGAACAATTTCTGCTCATAACACATGGCTTCGGACTCAAACCAGTCGTTTTCTTCCAGGATATTCTCAAATTGTTCGTGAACCTCGTCGAGATTTTCGCAATAGATGAATTTACCGCCGTTGCGCTTGAAATTGTAGGTGAACAGTTCGTCCACGGGCATATTGGGTTGTGCCTGAGGATGATATTCACTCTCGTTTTCATCGCCTTGTGGTTCGTTTCCCGAACCGAAAATCTTCCTGAAAAGGCTCATATAATCTGACGTTTCCTAGCGTTCGAATTCACTCAAAGATAAAAAAATCTTAATTCAAAAAGTTTTCGAATTAAGATTTTTGTAAAAATAAGGCTATATAATTACAGGGTCGTTTCTTCCTGCAAATTTTGGTCAAATGGGCGTTTGCCGAAAATGTTTTCAAGGTCGTCCTTGAAGATCACTTCTTTCTCGATAAGAATGTCGGCCAACTGGTGCAATTTCTCTTTGTTCTGTTCGAGGATATCGATCGCTCTTTGGTACTGGCTTTCGATCAAAACAGAGATTTCCTTGTCGATAATCTGTGCTGTATCTTCAGAATAAGGTTTCGAGAAATTGTAATCGGTTTGCCCTGTGGAATCGTAATAAGTCACATTTCCAACCTTATCGTTCAAACCATAGATCGTTACCATGGCACGAGCCTGTTTGGTCACTTTCTCAAGATCGGACAAAGCGCCCGTAGAAATCTTGTTGAAAGTCACTTTCTCGGCTGCGCGTCCACCCATAGTGGCACACATTTCGTCAAGCATTTGGTCCGGACGCACGATAAGTCTTTCCTCAGGAAGATACCAGGCCGCACCAAGACTTTGTCCACGCGGAACAATCGTCACTTTTACGAGCGGAGCCGCGTGCTCGAGCATCCAGCTAACAGTCGCGTGACCAGCTTCGTGGATCGCGATGGCGCGTTTTTCCTCTGGCGTGATGATCTTGTTCTTTTTCTCGAGTCCGCCCACGATTCTGTCTACAGCGTCGAGGAAATCCTGTTTGTCCACGGCAGGTTTGTTCTTGCGGGCCGCGATCAAAGCCGCTTCGTTACACACGTTGGCGATGTCGGCTCCAGAGAAACCAGGCGTTTGCTTGGCCAAA
>JBCNQO010000088.1:0-6262 GCA_039592825.1 Flavobacterium sp. | reverse complement strand
CGGTTCTCAAGCAATTCGAGCTCGAGGAAGTGGGCGTTTCCACTCACGTTTTCGACAACGGAAGCTTCACCATGGCCGTGTGTCTAAAGGAATCGCACATTTGCGTGCACACCTGGCCCGAGTTTTCTCAGCTTACTTTGGATGTCTATCTGTGCAATTATCTGCAGGACAATTCCCAAAAGGTTAGGCAAGTGGCAAACGCTTACATTGACTATTTTTCGGCCAAAGTCGTGAACGAAAACGAAATCTGGCGCTGATATGGAATTTACTTGTGTCGAATGCCAAACCGTTACGAAAGCTGAAATCGCTTTTCAGCCCGAGGTTTTCGTGTGCCCGAACTGTCGCCAGAGCTATTTCTGGAGCGATCAAGGTTTTCGATTGGGTCAGACGTATGAGAAATTGTACAAGCATACGCGAATTCCCGTAGGATCGAAAGGCAAACTCAAAGGACGCGACCTCACGGTTTCGGGTTCGGTGACCAAACGCGTTTACGGCGAATTTTTCTATGAGGAATATACGCTGGTAGACGAAAAAGGCGAATTTTTCTATCTGTCGCAATCCGAAGGACATTTCATCTTTTTGGAGGAAATAGAAGCCAAATACCCGTTCGACGGACGTCACACCATAAAATACGAAGACCTCGAATACCGAATCTACGACAAACCCAAAGCGCGAATCGCCGACGCACAAGGCTTTTTCGACGAGCGACTTCCGTCAGAAGAAGTAAAGATGCACGAATACATCGCGCCTCCTTACATAATTTCCATCGAGAGATTCGGCAAGAGCAATCGCTATTACAAAGGCGAACACATCTCGAGAAGTGCCGTAAAAAGCGCTTTCGCGAATTTTACGATGCCACACAAATCGGGAGTTGGAATCACGCAACCGTTTCCGATCAACTTCGTCCAAATGTTGTACACGTTCTGCATTACGGGACTTATCATTTGCGTGGCCCATTATTTCATCTACAAAGGCCAATCGGAACAAACGGTTTTGTCGAAATCGCTGTCATTTCAGGAATTCGACGGAAAAGAATTTACAAGCCCGAGTTTTGAACTAGTCGGCGAATCGGCTCCATTGAGCATCGCCGTCGACGCTCCGGTCGACAATTCGTGGGCGAACCTGAACGTGACTTTGGTAGACGAAAAAACCAGCGACGAAACCAACGCGAGCAAAGACGTGGAATACTATCACGGCTACACAGACGGCGAAAGCTGGAGCGAAGGTTCCCAAAACGAAGACTTCAACATTTGCGGCGTTCCGGCCGGAAAATACCATTTGGTGCTCTCGCCGATGAAAGAAGTCAGCCTGCAAAACGACGGTCAAATGGTCGTGAAAGTCGTCTGGAATCGTCCGTCCACACGAAACATCTGGTTCATCGTATTGTTCATGGCGATCTTTTCGGTCGTCGTTTATTTCATCAGACATTTATTCGAAAAGAAACGTTGGTCAGAAAGCGACTATTCCGAATATGAATAAACTCACGCACTATTTCCGCACGAACTACATCACGCTGGCCGCGGCCTCGTGCTTTTTCGCCTATTACCTTTATTCCGCTTTCGCCGGAAACCAGATCTGCGACTGCGAGAAAACCGAAAAATACAGCTCAAACACGACGCGTTCGGGCATTAACCGATTTTATCACAAATAGTTATGGAATACTTCCACATGCAACCCATCGTCAACTCGATCCTGTATTCGCTTTTGGGAATCGCGATCTTGCTCGTAGGCTATCTCATCATCGAAAAACTTACTCCGGAAAATACCTGGAAAAAGATTTCGAATGAAAACAATACGGCCGTGGCGATCGTTTTTGCGGCTTTCATCATTGGGCTTTCGCTTATAATCAGCGCCGCGATTCATGGGTAAACGCCTGCCAAGGTTCGAATTGCTTTTGCTGCTTGCCGTTTTCACCATCGCCACTTGCGGTTTGGTGTACGAGCTCGTGGCAGGAACGCTCGCGAGTTACCTTTTGGGCGATTCGGTGCGCCAATTCTCATTCATTATCGGGGTTTATCTTTTCTCGATGGGAATCGGGTCGTACTTTTCCAAATTCATCAAAAAGAACTTGATCGACACTTTCGTCGAGATCGAGATTCTCGTGGGTTTCGTGGGCGGACTGAGTTCGGTCGTGCTTTTCCTGCTGTTCGAATCGGTCGATTATTTTGAGTTCGTACTCTATTTTCTGGTTTTCGTTACCGGATGTTTGGTCGGACTCGAAATCCCGCTTTTGATGAACATTCTCAAAGACCGCGTCGAATTCAGCGAACTGGTTTCGAACGTTTTTACATTTGATTACATCGGAGCTTTGCTGGCTTCGGTTTTATTTCCATTAGTCTTGATTCCGAATCTGGGCGTGATGCGAACCTCATTGTTCTTCGGGATGATCAATGTGTCGATCGCGATCGTGCTTTGTTTCGCGCTCAAAAGTCATCTGAAACGTCCGAAAATGCTACAATTCAAGTCGATTTTCACGTTTTTGGTTCTGGTCGCGGTTTTCATCTTTTCGGAAAAATTGCTGTCGTATTCAGAAGGCAAACTCTACGGAGAAAACATCATCTACACGCACACCACGCCGTACCAACGCATCGTGATGACGCACAACAAAAACGATTACAGGCTTTACCTGAACAACAATCTTCAATTCAGTTCGGCCGACGAATATCGTTACCACGAAGCTTTGGTGCATCCGACTATGTCCGCATCAAAATCGATCAAAAACGTTCTGGTTCTTGGCGGTGGCGACGGATTGGCCGTGCGTGAAATCCTGAAGTATAATGAAGTCGAACACGTTACTTTGGTCGATCTCGACGAAGGCATGACCAAACTTTTCCAGCAGAACGAGGTTTTGACCAAACTCAACCGAAGTTCGCTCACGCAGCCAAAAGTCAAAGTCATCAACGCCGACGCTTACGTTTGGGCGAGAAATTGTCAGGAGAAGTTCGATGCCGTGATTGTCGATTTTCCCGATCCTTCCAATTATAGCTTGGGAAAACTTTATTCGGTGAATTTTTATCGCACGCTTTCGCGGATCATGACCGAAGACGCGATTGCCGTGATCCAGACGACTTCGCCCTATTTTGCACCCAAATCTTTTTGGTGCATCAACAAAACCACGGCCCAGATTTTCCCAAAAACCGATGCTTATCACGTTTATGTTCCGTCGTTTGGCGAATGGGGTTACACGATCGTTTCCAAGAATCCGTCGGCTAATTTTGCATCCGTAAAGCGGAAAATAAACGGGCTGAAATTTTACGATTACGACTTCAACAACCTGCATTCTTTTTCCAAAGACATGATCCGCAACGACGTTGAAATCAACCGTCTTGACAACCAAATTCTAGTGCGCTATTTCGATGAAGAATGGGGAAAACTCTAACGCGAGGCGAAACTTCCTGAAAGGTCTCGGCGCGATTTTCCTGCTTGCTCCGATGATAAAAGCGTGCCAGCAGAAAGTCGCGAAATTCGTCGTAAAACTCACGGGAACGAACCACATTCTGGGTCACAAACTCTGGGCGAAAGATTTTCCGAAACCGTCCGAAATCATCGAAATTCCGTATCTGATAATTGGCGGCGGCATTTCAGGATTGAGCGCGGCACGTCAGTTTTCAAAAAAGGGAATTCACGATTTTCTGCTTCTTGAAATGGAAAATCACGTGGGAGGAAATTCTTCGAACGGCGAAAACAAATACTCGAAATATCCATTGGGCGCGCACTATTTGCCGCTTCCGAACTTTCACGACAAGGAATTGCTGGCGTTTCTCGAAGAATCCAGAATCATCACGGGTTACGATGGCATTTACCCGATTTTCGACGAAACCCAACTTTCGTTCGACCCTGACGAACGTTTGTTTTACAGAAATTCGTGGCAAGAAGGTTTGATCCCCAGGCATGTGAATGCTCAGGAAATAAAGCAGTTCGAGCGCTTTTCGATCGAGATGGAAATCTTGCGCAAACGAAAAGGCAATGACGGGAAATATTGGTTTGATTTGCCCGTGGATTGGTCTTCAAATGACAAACAAAGCCGCGATTTTGACAAAATGTCGATGAAAGAATGGCTTGAGCAAAACCATTTCGACTCCGATTTGCTGTTCACTTACGTGGATTATTGCTGCCGCGACGACTTTGGTTTTGGCATCGATGCAGTGTCGGCTTGGGCTGGAATCCATTATTTCGCTTCGAGAAAATTTGACGCCACAAAAGAGAAAACCGACGGCGTGCTCACGTGGCCAGAAGGCAATGCCAGACTGGCTTCGCACCTGAAAAAGTATTCCGAAGCCAAGACTTTGAAAAACCATTTGGCTTACGATATTTCTATTTCGAACAACAAAGTTCAAGTGTTGGCTTACGACGATTCCAAAGCAAAATCGGTTGAGATCGTTGCCGAAAAAATCGTGGTTTGCGCGCCACAATTCGTGAACAAGTATTTGCTTCCAAATCGAAAGAATCTCGCGTCAGAGTTCACTTATGCGCCTTGGCTGCTGGCGACTTTGACTCTGTCCGATTTGGGCGACAACGGCAGTTTTCCGTTAAGTTGGGACAATGTCATCCACGGCAGTGAAGGTTTGGGCTATATTTACGACCAACACCAGTCGATCGGGCAATTGCATCCGAAAAAGGTCATTACGTATTATCGCAGTTTTCCGTCTTCCGATACCAAAAAATCAAGGCGTCAACTTTATTCGAAACCCGTTGAATATTGGGAAGAAGTCGTGTTCGACGATCTCAAAACCGCGCATCCCGACATTGAGGAAATCACCGAATCGATTCATATACATCGTCTCGGACACGGCATGATAAGCCCGAAACCGGGATTTATTTGGGGAAAGGCGAGAAGCGAATCGGCTAAAAATATCGGTTCCAAAATCTATTTCGCGCATTCCGATCTTTCTGGAGTTTCGGTTTTTGAGGAAGCGTTTCATCAAGGAATCAAGGCCGTAAACGAACTTTTGCATGAAACAACCCTGGATTCATAAGCCAATTACCGACTGCATTTTTATCCTGTCGCCCGCATTTTTGGTGTGCGCGATCGCGGTCGTTTTCCAGAGTTGGCTCGCCAGGATCGAAGAATCGCATTCATTCTACACCTGGCTTTTCCTGATCGTTTTTGTCGACGTTGCCCACGTTTACGCGACCTTGTTCAAGACGTATTTCGTAAAATCCGAATTTGCGAAAAGAAGAATGCTTTTGGTGATTTTGCCGATAATTTGTTTTGTGATCGGACTGATGCTGTTCTCTTTCGGAAGCGCCGTTTTCTGGAGCGTTCTGGCTTATATCGCGGTTTTCCACTTCATCCGCCAGCAATACGGTTTCATGCGGCTTTACTCGAGAACCGAATCGTTTCCGTTGCGCATAAAATGGTTCGACAACCTCGTGATCTACGCCGCGACCGGTTTCCCGATGCTGTACTGGTTTTTGTCGCCCAACCGCAATTTCAATTGGTTTGTTTCCGATGAATTCTTTCAGGTCAAAAGTGCCGAAGCGATACAGGTTTTGTCGGTTTTGTATGCTTTAATCTTGTCAGTTTATTTGATTCGGACGATTTATGTTTGGACGAAATTCCGATGGTTCAATGTGCCGAAAAACGCGATAATCGTGGGAACGGCTTTGTCGTGGTTTTTGGGAATCGTGTGGTTCAACAACGATCTGGTTTTTACGCTTCTCAACGTGGTTTCTCACGGCATTCCTTATATGGCATTGGTTTTCTTCGGAACGCAAAAATCAGAAACCAGGAAAAGTTGGATCCAAATGACAAAAGGAATCGCGGTTTACGTTGGAATTCTCGTCGGGATCGCGTTTTTCGAGGAATACTTCTGGGAGATTTTCGTCTGGAACGACCATTTCACTTCAAGTGTCGATGCGTCCGACTGGCAAATCCTACTCGTTCCGTTGCTCACGGTGCCACAATTCACGCATTATCTGCTAGACGGCTTTATATGGAAGTCCGGAAAATAAAAAAGCGGGACTCCTCACATCCCGCTTTTTACTTTCGACCCGAGTTTAGGTAAACGGGTCAAAATCCAATAAAAACAACAACAACAAATAACTTTATGAAATCAAGTGAATATCTTGGTTTTGAGACTGTTGAATTGTGTTTCTCAACCGCCTTTCTTATTATATAACCGCAACGTACGAACAAAATTGTTTGCTGCCACACAAATGAGGTAAACGCGAAAAATGTTGAGGGGAATCGTGTTAAAATGGACTTACGGAAGCGTCAAAAGTGCCTTCGGAAGCAATCTTTGCACGAATTGGGAATAAG
>JBCNQO010000087.1:0-6264 GCA_039592825.1 Flavobacterium sp. | reverse complement strand
ATGTCAAAAAAGGCGACCTGATTGGCTATGTCGGCAATACAGGCAATGCAAGGCATCACTCGAGCACTTCGTCGAGCTTGACGACCTCGTGTTCAAAACGCGTCAGGAATTCTCTCGAGTGTTGCAGCAATTTCACATGACAGATAACCACGAAGTTCTTGCCGACTTTTCGCCTGTCGAGCAAAGCCACATATTTCGAGATCACGCCTTCGCGTTCGAGTTTTCGGATGCGCTCGTAAACGGCCGTGACCGAAAGTTCGAGCTTTATGGAAAGCGCTTTGGTCGTGGGCGTACTGTCGTTTTGCAGCAGCGACAGCAGTTTGAGGTCGGTTTGGTCGAAGGTCATAGGATAAAAAATCTAAATTTTGGAACGAAATCGATTTCTAACGGAAATATAATCCGTAAAAATAACTTTTACCAGAACAAAAATCCAATAATTAAAATTTAAGTTGTGATTTTATCTGATGTTCCAAAGATTTGCATCTAAACAAATACCCGAAAATCATGGACTTCAATCCCGCAGACAACATACAGGACTTACAATATTTTGGCGAATTCGGAGGCGTGAACCCGTCTATTTCCGACTCCTCGACCTACACTTTTCTGTCGGCCAAAACCATGTTCGACACTTTCGAAGGCAATGCCGACGGCTGTTACCTTTACTCGCGCCATTCGTCTCCGTCTAACCTTTACCTCGACAAGGCACTGGCGTCTATGGAAGGCACCGAAGCCGCTTGCGTGGCCGCCTCGGGAATGGGCGCGATCACCTCGACTTTGCTGCAGCTTTGCCAATCGGGCGACCATATCGTCTCGAGCAGAACGATTTATGGCGGAACTTACGCTTTCCTGAAAAACTTCGCCCCGAAACTCGGAATCGAAACGACTTTCTGCGATTTCACCAAACCGGAATCGGTTGAAAAAAGCATCAATGAAAATACCAAAGTGCTTTACTGCGAAACCGTGAGCAATCCGCTTCTGGAAATCGTCGATATTTCCGAAATCGCAAAAATCGCCAAAAAACATGGACTCAAACTTGTGGTCGACAACACTTTCTCGCCATTGTCGGTCGCTCCGGCGAAATTGGGCGCAGATATCGTGATCCACAGCCTTACCAAATACATCAACGGAAGTTCCGATACGGTGGCCGGCGTTTCTTGCGGAAGCCGTGAATTCGTCAACAGTATGAAAGACGTGAATTCGGGAGCGGCCATGCTTTTGGGCCCGACGATGGACAGTCTGCGTTCGGCCAGCGTGATGAAAAACCTCAGGACTTTGCACCTTAGGATGAAGCAACACAGCCACAATGCCCAATATCTGGCGGAGAAATTCGAGGAAATCGGTCTCAAGACGGTTTATCCGGGACTCAAAAGCCACGCCGGACACGAGTTGTTCAAACGCATGATGAATCCGGAATACGGGTTTGGCGGCATGCTTACCATAGACGTCGGATCGCTCGAAAAAGCCAACGAACTCATGGAACTGATGCAGAAGCGAAATCTGGGTTATCTCGCGGTAAGCCTTGGTTTCTACAAGACTTTGTTCAGCGCTCCGGGCACTTCCACTTCGTCTGAAATCCCTATGGAAGAACAGATCGAAATGGGCTTGACAGACGGTTTGATCAGGTTTTCGATCGGTCTGGACAACGACATTGAACGCACGTTTGTCAACATGAAATTCTGCATGGAAGAAATCGGGATTCTCGATACGATAACGGCCTAAACGCCAATTTATGTTCGTCAAGCCAGCCCGGTCGTGATATTCCGGGCTGGTTTTTTTTGCAAATAACTGTAATCGTGGTTATTCCTATTCAAAAGCTGACTATATTGGTGTCGAAACCTAACAGACAGTTCATGAAACACCTCTACGTTCTCTTTTTGGGACTGATTGCCTTTGGCGGACAAGCCCAGATCATCAACTTTCCCGATCCCGATTTCAAGGCCGCTATCCTTACCAATCCTTACAATCAGGGAGTCGATGCAGACAACGATGGCGAAATCACTCAGGCAGAAGCAGCCGCGGCATTTTCGCTGACGTTGACCGGAAGTGCCATAGACAATCTGGATGGTTTGCAATACTTCACGGGCTTATCTAACTTTTACCTTTACAACACAAGCGTCGCCAGCCTTACTTTACCCGCCGCAATCACTTATTCCAATGGTTATAACGAAGTCGTGATAAGCGGCAATTTCTTGCTGAATTCGATAACGTGGAATGCAACGGAAAATGTCAACATGCTTACCATAAGCAGCAACAATTCGCTACAACAGTTTTCTCTTGCGAACCTCACGGCAATCACGACCCAATTCGTTGTAAGTACAAATTCAGGATTGACCGATTTCAGCCTTCCGGACGTTACCGAAGTGAATGGGGAATTTCAGGTTACGGGCAATTCGCTTTTGAACACGATCCACTTTCCTTTGCTTGAGACTACAAGTGATTTCGACGAATTCCGCATCCAGAACAATCCGAACCTGACCTCGCTCGACCTTAGCTCCAAATCTTTGGGAAATGTTGTCATAGAAGACAACGGACTCACCTCGATCAACCTTGGAGGCACCACTTGCACTGGCTACAACTTCTCATTGGCAGACAATCAATTGACGACCCTTGACCTTTCTACTTTTTCGGCAACTGGCTACAATACGGTCGTGAATCTGTCAGGAAACAATTACGCTGACCTGACCCTTTCCGGACCTTGGTCGTCCCAAACGAACACGATGACTTCTGCCCGTCCTTCGTTATATCTTGACCACACGAATCTCACTTCGATTTCGTTTGATCCGCAGCTTTTGCTGAGCAGTTTGTATGTTCGTGACAATCTGCAACTGGAATCGCTGAATTTCCGAAATGAGTCTTTTGAGACTTGTCCCGGTGGTTACTGCGCAATTCAGGGATTCGCCATTAGCAACAACCCGGCACTGAACCTTGTATGCACAGATGCTTTCGAGGTTTACTCGATAATGCAGGAGAATTATGTGAGCGGCCCGGATTGGGTGCACCAGAACATCGATCCTGACGTTATGGTAAGCATCAACTGCTTTTACGATCCTCCAGGGAATTTCAACATGGCGGCAGGTTTCGTAAGATACGACGCCGACGGAAACGGTTGCTCTGCCTCAGACGCGGTCATTCCGTTCGTGCCTATCGCGACTTCGAACAACAATAACCAGAGCACGGCTTATGCCAATGGCCTTGGCGGATATTATGCCACCACATCGGGAACCGCCATAACACTTACCCCGACACTCAACTCCAACTATTTCAACGTCTCTCCGGCATCGGCCAACCTCACTTTTACGGGATACGGCAATTACCAAACGGCAGATTTTTGCGTCACGGCAAACGGCGTCCACAACGATCTGGCTGTAGACGTAGTTCCTATGGACAACGCCAGACCTGGGTTTGATACGAAATACCGCATCGTCTACAGAAACCAAGGCACTACCATCCAATCGGGAACAGTCAGCGCAGGATTCTGGACAACCCAGGAATTCGTGAGCGCTTCTGTTGCGCCCGCAAGCCAATCTGCAGGAAACCTCGTTTGGAACTTCTCGAACCTTTTGCCTTTCGAGACGCGTACGATAGACGTAATCCTGAATGTAAACAGTCCACTTGAAACGCCGGCGGTGAACGACGGAGACACGGTTTCTCTTTCGGCTTCGGTTGTAGCGGCCACAGATGAAACCCAGTCAGACAACAGCGACAGCTGCACAAAAACGGTTGTCAACTCTTTTGACCCGAACGACAAACAGGTTTCGCAAGGAAGCGTAACCTTGCTCGGGCAAACCTTCACCGACGGCCTCACCTACACGATCCGTTTCCAGAATACGGGAAGCGCCAACGCCGACCGCGTCGTGATCACGGATGTGCTCGACAGTGATTTCGACCTTACTTCGGTTCAGCCGATCGCTTCGAGCCATCCTATGAAAATGAGACGACTCGAAAACTTGCTCGAGTTCTGGTTCGAAGATATCGATCTGCCGTATGAATCAGCCAACGAGCCAGCCAGTCACGGGTTTGTCACTTACAACGTAAAAGCTACGCAATGGAACGACAGCGCGGCCATTTACGAAAATACCGCCAACATCTACTTTGACTATAATTTGCCGATCGTGACCAATACCACAGAAACGACTGTTGTAGAATTGGGAGCGCCAGACAAAGGACTAGCCAAAGTCAAGGTTTTCCCGAACCCGGCCAAAAATCTCGTGAATGTGATTTCGGAAACCGGTTTGCCGCTCAAGGCCGAAATTTTCAGCCTTTCGGGTCAATTGCTGCTAAAATCGGCATCGGCACAAAACCACTCGCTCGATGTCTCGAAACTGGCCACGGGAACTTATCTCATCAAGCTTTCGTCCGAAAACGGCAGCCAGACGCAAAAACTCGTCAAATACTAGATTTCATCCATTGCAAAAGAAAAACCCGCCTTGATCAGCGGGTTTCATTTTATTGTTTTCTGACGTCGAATTCTATCGTTTAAAAAGTTTCTCTTAAACAACCAACTTAACTTCCTTAACTATCTTAATGGTTCAAAAAACTGCGAATTCTTGAAAGCGGAACTTGAATGTTGAATAACGAACTTTGAAGTAAAAGCGAAGGACAAAGTCCGAGCAACTTAACTTCCTTAACTATCTTAATGGTTCAAAAAATCGTGAATTCGTGAAAGCGGAATTTGAATGTTGAACAACGATCAACGAACAACGAACTTTGAAGTAATCACGCATTCCCAACATTGAGCTTACTGTTCTTGCGGCTAAAACCGAAGTAGATCGAAAGCCCGATGATAAGCCAGATCGAAAAATAAAGCCAGTTCCAAACCGAAAGTTCAGCCATCATATAAAGACACGAGATCAAACCAAGCATCGGAATTAGCGACAGTTTCTTGCGGAAAGCCCAAACGGCCAATCCGATAAGGACAATAAAAAAGATCCACATCGGGATTTTGTGCTTGAACAGGTCGAATCCTGTCTCGTACTTGATCTGTTCGCGCACCGGAAGCTCGTTCACCAAAGTCACATAAGCGTTCTCGTCATTTTTGGCGATTTCGGCCAGGTTGGCTTCAAGATCGGTTTCGGACTTTAGCTTGGATGCATGATTCTGTTTCAGGAAAGCAACCGAAGCCGCCGTTTCGTCTTTCGTCATCGCCTTTACGAGCGTTTGGGAATCGTTCATTACGGCTTCATTCGTGATGAACGCCATTGTCGATTTCTCGTTTGCGGTGAACGAAAAGATAAGTCCGGCGACCAATGCCAAAGGAATGATGAATTGGGAATTGATGTAAGGGATGCGGAACTTTCCTCTCGGGATATCGGTTCTGTCCTGAAGCGTCAAAACGCCTGCGCAAACGAGCACGAATGCAAACAAAGTTCCTATCGAGCACAAGTCTGTCACCATCGTTAAATTCAGGAACAAGGCCGGAACCGCAACCACGAAACCGGTGACGATCGTGGCATAAGAAGGCGTCTTGAATTTCGGATGCACTTTGGAATACCTTTTCGGAAGCAGTCCGTCGCGGCTCATGCTCATCCAGATACGCGGCTGTCCCATCTGGAAAACCAAAAGTACGCTTGCCATGGCAACCACGGCGCTAACTGCAATGATTCCAGACATCCATTTGAGGTTGAGTTTCCCAAACACGAAAGCCAATGGATCGCCCACGTTGAGTTCGTTGTATTTCACCATTCCGGTAAGTACCAAAGCGATGATCACGTACAGAACCGTACAGATGATGATCGCCCACATCATGCCTTTCGGAAGGTCTTTCTGCGGATTCTTGCATTCTTCGGCAGTCGTGGAAATAGCGTCAAATCCTATGTAAGCGAAGAAAACCGCGGAAACCCCTTTGAGAACCCCGGCAATCCCATTCGGCGCGAAAGGATCCCAATTGTCGGTATCCACATAAAAAACGCCCACGGCAATCAC
This sequence comes from Flavobacterium sp., assembly GCA_039592825.1. Lineage (GTDB taxonomy): Bacteria > Bacteroidota > Bacteroidia > Flavobacteriales > Flavobacteriaceae > Flavobacterium. The sequence goes on along the minus strand of JBCNQO010000087.1, from coordinate 342 downwards.
CAAAAGAATGATGCAAAGTTTTACGGCAACCATCATGTTGCTGGCATTTCTCGATTCTTTCATGCCGCGATAGACCAAAGCGGTGATGATGATGATGATGAGAAGCGCAGGCAAATCGGCTACGAAGTGGAAGTTTCCTATAGTTGGAGCGGTTGTCCACGCGGTATATGCATGTTGTACAGATGAATCCAGGTCGGCGAAGGCTTTGCCGCTTTCGAGTAATTTCGTGGCATCGGCAAAACCGTTCGAGGCCGTCAAATAGTCCATCTGCATCCATTGGGGCATATTTATCCCGCCGGATTCCAGTAAACTCGTGAAGTAATCGCTCCAGGAAATAGCCAC
>JBCNQO010000086.1:0-6266 GCA_039592825.1 Flavobacterium sp. | reverse complement strand
TGATAATTGATAATTGATAATTGATTTAATTATTTTTTTTCAGACCACATTTTAGATTTCGAGAGAATTGTCAATTGTGCATTGTCAATTATCAATTAATTGGTTTTGAATAGGATTTTGTACGTCTCGTTCTTGAGTTTAAAGCCTTCTGCCGAACGGAAACCGCGATTGGTGATCACGAGTCCGTAGTTGGTTTTGGGTTGGAGTTTGAATCGGATTCTCACGGTTTTGTTTTCGTCCGTAAAGCCGATGATTTCGGTGACTGGCCAACCGTCTTTTCCGAATTCCTCGCTGTAATTCATCGAATAGTTCTTCGGATTCATCGGTTTGGAAAACGTCACGCGATATTCTGTCAAATCGGCTGAAACATTCTCATCGCCATTCTGAAAAGGCCCGACCGACACGATTTCGGGAAGATGCGACTCGTACTCTTTCACGATTTCCTGCTTGTCTATCGGCGTTTGGAAATAACCTGATTTTTGCACGAAGTCGAGCAGTTTCTTTTCATCGGAATAATCGAGCTCGATAATTTCGGCAATCGCTTTTTTCTTGTCTTTCGCCTTGTTATAGTAGCCTTTGCAGATTTCGTAACCCACGTAATAGCCCAAATCGGACGCTTCTCCTTTTTGCGTGCCATTGTAAAGCCAGTTCGATTGGTTGTCGGTAAACATTTCCAAACGGAACTGCTTTTTGACTTCTTCGGCGTGCGATTTTCCGTAGGTCAGATAGAACGATTCGAGCGGTTTTTCGGTCGCCAATTCGGCAATGAAATCACATGAACCTTCCTGGATGCAACTGGCCAAAACCGTTTGGGCGCCTTGTTTTTGCTGCGTATGGACGTATTCGTGAACGTTCAGGAAAACCACGTTGTCGAGGCTTTGCTTCTTGAACACATTCCCGAGCCAATCGTTCTCGAATTCGGACACATCGGTTTTTGGATCTGCCGTTGCGATTTCTGTTCCGATAAGCACTTTGTCGCCGTCAACCGTTCCGCCAGAGCGCAATCCGCCCACGGTAAAATAAAGGTTCGCCGGACGCAATTTCGGGTACAATTTCCTGAAATTCGCGATCGCTTTCTCAATTTCGGCTTGTTTCGACTTGATCGTAAAAGTGTTAGGACGAACCGAATTCCAGAACTTCGGATATTTCCCGATCAAATCTACCCAAAGCGTGTCGGTGTAATTGCGGACTTTCATGAACGAACGCAGTCCTTCTGTGCCTTTGGCGATATAAAGTTCGTTGATGATCTTTAGTTTTTCGGACTTGTCAGAAGTCTTCGAAATCGCATCATAAGCCTTCCAGAAATTATCTATATCCGAAGAAAACACACGCGATTGCGCCAAAGAAATCGTCGAAACGAAAAGGAAAATCAGGGTTAGGAATTTCATTAATTGATAATTGATAATTGATAATTGATAATTGATTTAATTATTTTTTTTCAGACCACATTTTAGATTTCGAGAGAATTGTCAATTGTGCATTGTCAATTATCAATTAAAACTCCGTCCAATCGCACTTGAATTTCCCCTTGGCATTCTCGCCTTTCAAGGTCAAACGGTATTCTTTTCCGGCTTCGAGTTCGAAAGTCCTTGTGCTGTTGCTTCTTCCGAAACCTCTCGATTCGAACGACAGATCGGCTAGATTGTAGGAATTTCCGTCGCCCGAAAATACGACTTCGCATTCACCTTTCGTCAAGGTCAGCACATAATCGAGCGCAATTTTTGCCGGAACTTCGCTGTAGAACGTTACGTAAATCTCGCCAGAAAAGTCCTTGAACTTGTCTACGGTTCCCGAAAGCGACGTGGTGTTGCTCCACGATTCGTCTTGTACGCCGTTCACGAATTGCGTGCCCGAAGTCTTGATGTTCTTGGTTTGAGCCGATGCGGAAATGGCTAGAAATACGATTGCGATTTTGATTAGATTTTTCATTGTTTTTTGATTGAAAGATTAAATGATTGAAAGATTTAAAAATTGGGTAAGCGTTGATTTGATTTTGATTGATTGCGATTGAAACCCTAATAAAATTGATAATTGATAATTGATTTAATTATTTTTTTTGAATCACATTTTAGATTTCGAGTGAATTGTGAATTGTCAATTGTGCATTGTCAATTGTCAATTAAACTCAGTTCCTCGACATCTTTATAGTCTACGTAAGACGAAACGACCACTTTTTCCCCGGCTTTTAGTCCCGACAAAACTTCGTAATAGTCCGGATTTTCGCGTCCTAGCTTTATCTGACGTTTCTCGGCTTTGTTGCCGTTTACCACGAAAATCCATTTGCCCGACGTGTCTCCAAAAAACTGACCTTTCTGCACTACGAGCTGTTTTTCTTTGCCCGACAAAATCAATCTGACTCCGAAAGACGTTCCTTGTTGCAAGTTCAATTTGGCTTCTTTCGGGAAAGCGAGTTCTACCTGAAAACGGCCGCCTTTCACTTCGGGAAGCACTTTCATTACGGTGATTTCTACCAGTTGTCCTTTTATTTCAATGTTCGCTTTTTGGCCCACTGCGACTTTCTCGAGATAGAATTCATCAACGTCCGCGACTAATTTGTAACCTTGCTGCAAGTCGATTTTTCCGATGCTTTCGCCTGCGTTGTATGTTTTTCCGATGATTGGTTCGAACGAAGTCAACGTGCCAGATTCGCTCGCCGTTATCAGGAAATTCTTTTTGTTGCTTCTCAAGATTTCGAGCGATTTTTCCATAGTTGCGATCGATCTGTCAATTTGCCCTACCTGAACTCTGTTCGTGGCTTTTTCCCTTTGGACGCTTTCCTTGATCTGGTTGCGACGCTCGGTCTGGTAACGGAAATCTTCCTGAAGTTTGTTCCAGTCGTTGCGCGAGATCACGTCTTTTTCGAACAGCGTTTTGTTCAGGTCGTATGCGCGTTTGGCGTCGTTGTAATCGTGTTCGATGCTCGCCAAATCCTTTATTAGTCCCAATTCTTGATTGCGGATATTGAGTTTGCCCACGTTCAGGTTGTTCATTTGTTCGATGATTGCCGTTTCCTGCGTCATATAACCCAATTCCGAATTCGGGTTGTACATTTTGGCCAACGCCTGGCCTTTCTCGACGTGCGTTCCGTTTTCGGCAAAAATCTCCTGAACCGATCCGCCTTCGACTATGTTGACGAACATTGTGTGTAACGGCTCGACTCTGGCCTCGAACGTCATAAAATCTTCAAACTGTTCTTCGGCCACTTCACGAATCATGATTTCGGAAGCCTTTACATTCAACGAATTTTTCTTCGTGAACGAGAAATACGCCATAAGCGAAAAGGCCAAAATCGCAACGCCGGCAACGGTCACAATTTTTAATTTTTTACTTTTACGATTGATGACGGTATCCATGATTATTTTGTTTTACGCCTAGCCATTTGGCATAATCGTGCCAGCGAAAAATAAATTTTCATTTTACTAAAAAACAACAACTTACAAAAATTCGATTCTTTTTTGGTGTCCGATATCGGACAGTGAACGGACACAAGCGGACAGCAACGGACATGAGGAAAAAACAGGCCACGATTTTGATTGTCGACGATCAGGAAGAAATTCTGTTCGCGGCGAAAATGGCGCTCAAAAAACATTTCGAAACCATACACACAACGAGCAATCCCAAGACGTTATATCAACTTCTGGCAGAGACAAAGCCTGACGTCGTGATGCTCGACATGAATTACAGAATAGGTTTCGAGGATGGACGCGAAGGCATTCACTGGTTGCGAGAAATCTCGAATTTGTATCCGAACACTTGCGTGATTCTTATGACGGCTTTCGGAAAGATCGAAACCGCGGTAGAAGGCATAAAAATCGGGGCTTTCGACTATATGATGAAACCTTGGGACAATACGAAATTGCTCGAAATTGTCGAAAAAGCCGTTGCAGAAAGCCGACGCCGTCAGAAAAAGCCAGTCGAATTTTCGGGTGACAAATCGTATTTCATCGGAACATCGGCCAAAATAAAACAAGCGTATTCCATTGCCGACAAAGTCGCGAAAACCGACGCAAACGTTTTGGTTTTGGGCGAAAACGGAACCGGGAAATTCGTTTTTGCCGAGTACATCCACCAAAACTCCAACAGAAAAGACCAACCTTTCGTGCATGTCGATTTAGGTTCACTGTCTGACAATTTATTTGAAAGCGAATTGTTCGGTTACGCGAAAGGCGCGTTTACGGATGCAAAAGTCGATACGGCCGGACGTTTCGAAACGGCTCAAGGTGGCACGATTTTCCTGGACGAAATTGGCAATGTGCCTTTGCATCTGCAGTCGAAATTGCTGTCTGTTCTGCAAACGAAATCTGTTGTAAGATTGGGCGAAAGCAAACCGCGTCCGGTCGATGTAAGAATAATTTCGGCCACGAACGCGAATCTGCAACAAGAAGTCAAGAAGAAACAGTTCCGAGAAGATTTGTTCTATCGCATAAACACTATGGAAATCACGCTTCCGCCTTTGCGCGAAAGGCAATCGGACATTTTACCGCTGGCCGAATTCCTGCTTCGCGACAAGATGGAAAAGTACAATTTGCGCGATCTGGGCTTTGACGAAAACAACCTCGATTGGCTAGAGCGTTATCCTTGGCCGGGAAATATCCGCGAACTCGAGAACAAGATCGAACGCGCCGTGATTTTGAACGATTCGGGTAAGATTTCGGTTGCTGATTTAGACATTTTCGATTATCAGCCCGAAGTCAAATTAGACGAAGAAAACCCGCTGTCTGACCTTGAAAAACAGGCGATCGAAAAAGCTTTGGTGAAACATTCGGGCAACATTTCCAAAACCGCAGACGAATTAGGATTGTCGCGTCAAGGCTTGTACCGACGCATGGAGAAATACAATATCGCGACCAAATGAGATTCCACACGGCACTTTTTTTGCGCATTTTTCTAATCGTGATCTTACTCGGTTTGACGGCATTCTTTGTGTTTGGAAAAATGCCTTACAACGCCTCTTTCTCGATTTTTGTTTGTGTGATTTGTCTGGCCGAAATGTACTTTCATCTAAAGAATCGTTCGCTCATTTACGACAAGACGATTCTTGCGATCCTGCACAACGACTTTTCATCGGAATTGCCCGAAAACTATAGAACTGGCAACTATTCGCATTTGTACAATCTGTATCAGAATTCTAAGAAAAAGCAGTTCGAACTTTCGTCCCGCGACTTCGTTTTTACATCGATTCTGGACAATGTCGATACGGCGATTCTCATCCTGAAAAAGTCCGATGAAAATTGGGGCGTTTTTTTGATGAACGATTACTTCTCGAAGCTTTTCGGTGTTCCGAAGTTCCGGAATTGGTCGCATCTCAAGAACAAGATTCCATCGTTCGCCGAAATTCTCGAGCAGAATGATTTTTCAGAAATCAAGTCGTCGGCAGAAATCCGTCTGGACGAAGGCGAATTGCAGACGTTCTCGATACAGACGTCGAAATCCCAGAATTTTGACGACGTCTATTATGTCGTACTACTCGATTCCATTCAGAAAGTCGTCGAAAAAAAGGAAAAACAGGCTTGGGTAAATCTTATGAACGTGATTTCGCATGAGTTGATGAATTCGCTTACGCCGATTCAATCTTTGTCGCAAAGCCTTAACGATTTAGTACAGCACGAAAATCTCGAACCCGACGATTTACAAGACGTTCGCGAAGGTTTGGCCACGATCGTGAACCGTTCGAATCACCTCAAATTCTTCGTAGAAAACTACCGCAAACTCACTATGTTGCCCACGCCGGTCAAAGCGCCGACGAACCTCAACGAGCTTATCCAAAACTGTTTGGCGATCATGAATCCGATGTTGAAACAAGACCGAATTTCGGTAGAAAACAGCGTGAATTTCGTGACCGCGCCAAGCGTTGATTCGCAACAATTGGAACAGGTTTTCATCAACTTGATCACAAACAGTATTCTGGCGCTTAAAGACAAGCCCGAAAAGAAGATTTTCCTGGAATCCTGGACTGAACCGAACCGTTTGTTCATTGGCATTTCGGATACCGGAAAAGGCGTGGAAAAAGAGATTCGCGACAAGATTTTCCTGCCGTTTTTTACCACGAGAAAAGATGGCGCGGGCATTGGTTTGACGCTTTCCAAGAACATTATTGAGGCGCATGGCGGTTATTTGAGTTACGCGCCCCGTGATGGAAAAACCGAGTTTGTGGTTTGTTTGGTGATTTAAGCTTCAACGTTCGTTGTTCGTTGTTCGTTGTTCGTTGTTCGTTGTTCGTTGTTCGTTGTTCGTTGTTCGTTGTTCGTTGTTCGTTGTTCGTTGTT
>JBCNQO010000085.1:0-6272 GCA_039592825.1 Flavobacterium sp. | reverse complement strand
AACAGATACGCCAGCAATTCCTAGACTTTTTCCAATCCAAAGGGCATTTGATCGTGCCGTCTGCGCCAATCGTGCTCAAGGACGATCCTACGCTTATGTTCAACAACTCTGGAATGGCGCAATTCAAGGAATTTTTCCTTGGCAACGGAACGCCAAAATCCAAGCGGATTGCCGACACCCAAAAGTGCCTTCGCGTGTCTGGAAAACACAACGATCTTGAAGAAGTCGGAATCGACACTTATCACCACACGATGTTCGAGATGCTCGGCAACTGGTCGTTTGGCGATTACTTCAAGAAAGAAGCGATCCATTGGGCTTGGGAATTGTTGACCGATGTTTATAAAATCGACAAAGACATCCTTTACGTGACCGTTTTCGAAGGTTCGAAAGAGGAAAATGTGCCGTTCGATCAGGAAGCTTACGACATCTGGAAAACCTTGATTCCCGAAGACAGGATTTTGCTCGGCAATAAAAAGGACAATTTCTGGGAAATGGGCGACCAAGGTCCGTGCGGGCCGTGTTCGGAAATTCACGTCGACATCCGTTCGGCCGACGAAAAAGCCAAGCAACCGGGACGCGAATTGGTCAATTCCGATCATCCGCACGTGGTCGAGATCTGGAATAACGTCTTCATGGAATTCAACCGCAAAGCCGACGGTTCGCTAGAGAAACTTCCGGCTCAACACGTAGACACGGGAATGGGCTTTGAGCGACTTTGCATGGTTTTGCAAGGCGTACAATCGAATTACGACACAGACGTTTTTGGTCCGCTTATCCAGAAAATCGAAGGCGTCACCCATAAAAAATACACCAAAGACAACGCATCCGAGGAAGAAGAAAAAACCAACATCGCGATTCGCGTAATTGCCGACCACGTTCGTGCGGTTGCTTTCGCGATTGCAGACGGACAATTGCCGTCGAATACTGCCGCGGGTTACGTGATCCGTCGTATTCTAAGACGCGCGATCCGTTACGGCTTTACGTTCCTGAACACCAAAGAAGCGTTCATCTACAAGCTCGTCGAAACGCTTGCCGAGCAAATGGGAACGGCTTTCCCGGAAATCCGCAAGCAACAGAAATTGGTCGAGAACGTGATCCGCGAAGAGGAAAATTCATTCTTGCGCACGCTTGATCAAGGTTTGCAACTTTTGGACGACGTGATCGGGAAAACCGAAGGCGAAGTCGTTTCGGGCGTGAAGGCTTTCGAATTGTTCGATACGTTCGGATTCCCTAAAGATTTGACGGGATTGATCCTCAAAGAGAAAGGAATGTCATACGACGAGGAAGCGTTCGACAAAGCGATGTACGAGCAAAAAATGCGTTCGCGCGCTGCTTCGGAAGTTTCCAAAGACGATTGGCAAGTTCTTGTTGAAGGAAATGTCGAGACTTTCGTCGGATATGATTTGCTCGTGAATGAAGTCAAAATCACGCGTTACAGGGTAGTCGATTCCAAGAAAGACGGACGCATCTATCAACTTGTTCTCGATCACACGCCATTTTATCCAGAAGGCGGCGGACAGGTTGGCGACAAAGGTGTCTTGACCAACGGAAGCGAAGTCATTCCGATTATCGACACCAAAAAAGAGAACAACCTCATTTTGCATTTTACGCAGAAATTGCCAGAAGACCTGAACGCGACTTTTATCGCTCAAGTCGACCGCGATCTGCGCGACCATACGGCCAGCAATCACTCGGCAACTCACTTGTTGCACCAGGCTTTGCGCTCGATTCTGGGCACGCACGTGGAACAGAAAGGTTCACTCGTGAGCCCGAATTACCTGCGTTTCGACTTCTCTCACTTCGCCAAAGTGACAGACGAGGAACTCAAGAAAGTGGAAGATTTCGTGAACGAGAAAATTCAGGAACATTTGCCGCTTGTGGAGAGAAGAAATATTCCTTTCCAGCAGGCGATCGAAGAAGGCGCGATGGCGTTGTTCGGTGAGAAGTATGGCGATTCCGTCCGTGCGATCAAATTTGGCGACAGCGTAGAATTGTGTGGCGGCATCCACGTGCAGAACACGGCCGAAATCTGGCATTTCAAGATTGTGTCAGAAGGTGCTGTGGCAGCGGGAATCCGTCGTATCGAGGCGATTACTTCCGATGCAGTGAAAGCGTATTTCGCGGCTCAGGAGAAGACTTTGGCCGAGATCAAATCGGTATTGAAAAACCCACAGGATTCCATAAAAGCCGTTTTGTCTTTGCAGGATGAAAATGCCAAATTGAAGAAACAGGTCGAGGCTTTATTGAAAGATAAGGCTAAAGCGTTGAAAGGCGAATTGGCATCGGAATTCGAACTGATCAACGGCGTGAATTTCCTTGCCAAAAAAGTCGATTTGACGGCAGAAGGCGCGAAAGATCTGGCTTACGAACTTGGCAACATCGACACGAATTTGTTCATCGTTCTGGCAACGGCCAACGAAGACAAACCGTTGCTTACCGTTTACATTTCCAAAGAACTCGTGGCTAGCAAAGGCCTGAATGCGGGACAAGTCGTTCGCGAACTCGGAAAATACATTCAAGGCGGAGGCGGTGGACAACCGTTCTTCGCGACTGCCGGCGGAAAAGACGTTTTGGGAATTCCTGAGGCGCTTGAGAAGGCGGTGGAGTTTGTTCGGTAGTTCGTTCGTTAGAACCAAGAGTCAAGAACCAAGAGTCGAGATTTGGCCGGATAAAGTTTGTCTTAAAGCTGTTTTGGATCTGACCTTTAAATAATGCAATCCGATTTCGAGAGAGGTCGGATTTTTTTGTCCGCGGAAGCGAAATTAGCGTTATTCGGAGAAGGAAGATTGTTTCCTTGTGAAGCATAAAATATTGTTGATAAATAGCTTGGCTTTTTCTTTAGGCTTATGCCAAGGCCGGTATATTTGCGTTCGTAAAAGAAACCATTAATCCATAATTAAATGAAAAAATTGCTTTTCGGAATGAGTGCGCTCGTTCTGCTTTTTGCTTCTTGTAACGGAAATGATGATGAAGGATCGAACAACGGAGGCACAGTGCTTTTGAGAAAAACCATCGAGAACGGTCCAGACGGACAATACATCTCGACGGCTACTTACAACGGTACCAAACTCAACAAGATCACCACAAGTGACGGTGGTTCCATCGAGTTTACGTACACTGGCGAAAACATCACCAAATCGGTCTGGAAATCTGACGGAGACATCGAGCAGGAAGAACAGTACACTTACGATTCAAACGGAAGACTGGCCACGCACGTAACACTCGATTTTGACTTCCAGGACGGGTGGAAAGAAGTGTTCACCTACAACAGCGACAACGTGGTTTCGGTACAGACTTTTTCTGGCGACCTGACTTCTCAAACCACTCCAAGCGACAGCTACACAGTGACTTTCACGAACGGCGAAGTTTCGCAAATCGTTAGAGGAACAACAACTACGACTTACACTTACGACGACAAGAACAGTCCGTTCAAGAACGTTACGGGTTATTCCAAAATCTCTTTCGTAGACGGCGGCGCTTCGGGCATTATGCACAACATTTTGAGCGAGACTTCTTCAGCTGGCGGTGGTTCGGTTTACACTTATACGTACAACTCAGGAAATTATCCAACGCAAGCCACAGAAAATTGGGACGGAGACACTTACGTGACGCAATTCCAGTACTAAGATTTCGCTTCCGCGGATGATTTCGCGATAAATTACAAAGCCCGGATTCGTCCGGGTTTTTTGTATCCAAAAACCACTTATATTTCGGAAAATAAAAAATAGGCCATGAAAAAAATAGTGCTTTTTACGCTTATCGCTTCGGCATTTGCGTCTTGTTCCTCAGACGATTCGGGAAATCAACCTACTCAAGGTGGCGTTTTGCTTGCTAGTACTGTCCAAACGACGGGTTCAGATTCGTACACCACCAATTATTCCTACAACGGGAACAAAATCGTAAGTGCGGTAAATGTTGGAGGCGAAACTACGCTGTATACGTACACAGGAAATGCGATTACCGGGATCGAAGTGCAGAATTCAGGCGGAAATACGTCTTACGAATTCGAGTTTACGTATTCCAACGGACGCCTTTCGGAAGCCAAACGCACGCAAACCGGAACCGGAATGGTATTGCGGCAAACGTTTTCTTACCCGAACGCGACTTCGATAACAGGGCAGACTTTCCTCGGCAACGCCACCTCGCAAACCCAATTGCTGTACGATCAGGTTTACACAATTGGCCAGAACGAAGAAGTTTCAACGGTAGCAAACACCGCAAACGGAACGACGACGACGTATTCCTACACTTACGACGCCAAAAACAACCCGTTCAAGAATGTAGTAGGTTGGTCCGATCTGCTTTTGCTGCAAGGCGTAAATCACAATATTCTGACTTCTGTAAGTCCGAACGGATCCGAAGAAATTGTTTATCAATACAATTCAGAAGATTATCCGTCGACTTCCACGCGAACCTCGACGGGAAGCACGCCAATCGTCACGACCTACACTTACCAATAATTGAAGCCCGGATTCGTCCGGGTTTTTTATTGGGAAAAGTCTTATAATTCGCCCAAAACCCAACAAATGAAGAAACTAGTTTTATTCGCGCTTTGCGCCTCGTTGTTTATTGCCTGTACTTCGGACGATTCCGGTTTTAGTACAGAAGGTTCGCGCCTTAGGAAAGTAGTGCTCGATTTTAGCGGGCAGCAATCCGAAACCGTTATTTTGCACTACAATGGCAACAAACAGGTAAAACAAGTCACGTCTTCCAGCTCAAGCCAATACTTTTTTAACGGCAACCTGATCGTCAAGATGGGCTTTGGCAACAACTTCCAGTTTCTTGAGTACGATAGCCAGGACCGTTTGACCCAGATGCACTATTCAAGTCAAGGCGACGAATATGTAACAGATGTAACCTACAACCCAGACGGCACGGTAGATTGCCAGGACAAGATCAACGGAGAACTCAAGGAAACCCGCCGTTTGTATTTTGCCGAAGGAGAAGTCGTACAAAAAGACGTCACAAGAAGAAATTCCGACACGAACCAATGGGAATCGAGCGTTTTCCATTTCACTTACGACGACAAGAACGTACCCGATCAAGGTGTGGGCCGATGGATTTTCAACTACCTTTCGACATTTGGCAGCGGGACTTATCCGAACCACCACAACCTTTTGACGATCCATCAGGAATTCAATGGAGAGGAAGCCACTTACGGGTACGAATACATTTACAATTCCCAGAATTATCCGATAAAAATGACACAAATGAACAACAGTTGGCAATCTACCGGAAGAGTATCGAATTACTTTTACCAATAAGCCGATTCCGTTTGAAAGCTTAAATTTGCCGTCTAAACCAGACGGCTTTTTTTATGCAATTCACCACGCCAGTTCCGATCCAGAAGTCGAAAAATCCCATTTCCTACGAATCGCAAATCTTTTCGATAGGTTCGTGTTTTGCCGAAAATATGGCCCAGAAGTTCGGCTATTTCGGATTTCGGCATGCGGTGAATCCTTTCGGAATCTTGTTTCATCCGTTGGCGCTCGAGAAGTTTTTGGGTTTTGCTTTAGATAAAAAGATTTTCGATGCTTCGGATGTGTTTTCTTACAACGAGCGCTGGAATTGTTTCGACGCGCATTCCGACTTGTCCGACGCCAATCGCGAGCAACTTATTTCCAACCTGACCCAAATCGCGTCAGATGCTTCAGAAAAGCTCCAAAAGGCGTCACATGTTATCATCACATTGGGAACGGCTTGGGTTTACCGCGAAAATGCGTCGGGCGAACTCGTGGCCAATTGCCATAAAGTGCCCCAACGTGAGTTTTCGAAACAGCTTTTGTCGGTCGAAGCCATTTCGACGTCGGTAGAAAATATGGCCAAAATCGTTTCGGAAATGAATCCGCAGGCGCAAATCATTTTTACTATTTCGCCCGTGAGACATTTGAAAGACGGATTCGTCGAGAACCAAAGGAGCAAGGCCAACCTGATTTCGGGACTTCATTCAGCGATTGAAAACCTTGAAAATTGCCATTATTTTCCGTCTTACGAGATTGCGATGGACGAACTTCGCGACTATCGTTTTTATGCGCCGGATATGTTGCATCCGAACCAGATCGCGATCGATTATATCTGGGGAAAATTCGCTTTTGGCTGGATTTCAGACGACGCTTCCGCGGATATGCAAGAAGTCGATTCTATCCGGAAAGCGCTCGCCCACAAACCGTTCAATCCCGAATCGGAACAGCACCAAAAGTTCGTCGAAAACACCCAAAATCGCATATTGCAACTTCGCAAACGCTTGTCTTTCCTGGCTTTGGATTAAAATA
>JBCNQO010000084.1:0-6317 GCA_039592825.1 Flavobacterium sp. | reverse complement strand
CTCCCGAAAAGGTCGCCAAAAGGGCCAAAAGGCTAAAGAACAACAGTTTTTTCAAGTGGAAAATTTTTGCGCAAATGTATGGAATTGTAGGGATTTGGCGTAGGTGTTAAGACTAAATTAGGGTTTGGGCGGGTGTTGGTTTCTTATATTGATGCGTGGCTACAAAAAATAGATTTCCAGAAAAATCAACCTGTCACCTTTTATAAGGGTGACAGGTTACCTGACAGGTTCAAAATTCGTCCGAAGCCCAAAAATCCCACAATCTTTCAATCTTTCAATTTTGTAATCTTTTAATCCCATCTATATTTGTAAACCATGAACAACCGCCACATGAAAAAAACAATTTTCGCCCTTGTTGCCCTTTCGGCGTTGTCTACACAGGCGCAATCGGGCAAGCAGAAAAACATGAAAGATCAACAAAATCCGAAGCAGAAAGTCGTCGTTTACCAAGTGTTCACAAGGCTTTTCGGAAACAAGCATACTGTCAACAAACCTTGGGGAACGATTCAGGAAAACGGTGTTGGGAAGTTCAGCGATTTCAACGACAAAGCGCTAACCGAGATCAGGAATCTGGGCGTGAACTACATTTGGTACACGGGCGTTCCGCATCACGCGGTTGTCAACGATTACACCAAATATGGCATTTCCAACGACGATCCAGATGTGGTGAAAGGCCGCGCCGGTTCGCCTTATGCCGTGAAAGATTACTATAACGTGAATCCCGATCTGGCCAACAATCCGGCGAAAAGGTTAGAGGAATTCGAGGATTTGGTCAAACGCACCCATAAAAACGGTCTGAAAGTGATCATCGACATCGTTCCGAACCACATCGCGCGTCATTACGAAGGCAAAAATAACCCGAAAGGCGTGCGCGATTTTGGAGCCGATGACAACAAAGAAGTCGAATATGACAAGAACAACGATTTCTATTACATTCCGGGCCAGCCATTTCAGGTTCCGACTGCCGATTGGTACAAACCGCTTGGTGGCGAAAAACACGCAGGTCTTGACGGAAAGTTCGACGAAAATCCGGCCAAATGGACAGGAAACGGATCGCGTGCGGCCAAACCAGACATAAACGACTGGTACGAAACAGTAAAGATCAATTACGGAATCAAGCCCGACGGATCGAAAGATTTCCCGGAATTGCCGCACGGATACGACCAACAAGATTACAAAGCGCACTACGAGTTCTGGAAAAAACACGAGAAAGAAGTGCCGTCTTCGTGGAGAAAATTCCGCGACATCGCACTTTACTGGACGGCAAAAGGCATAGACGGTTTCCGTTACGACATGGCCGAAATGGTTCCGGTAGAGTTTTGGAGTTACATGAATTCCGCCATCAAAACCAAGAATCCGAACGCGTTTTTGCTAGCCGAAATCTACAACCCGAACGAATACCGCAATTACATCAATTTCGGAAAAATGGACTATCTGTATGACAAAGTCGATTTGTACGACAAGTTGAAAGACGTGATTCAAGGCAAGTCGAACACAGATGGCATTTCGGACATCCAGAACCGATTCCAGGACATCGAATACAATTTGCTGCACTTTCTCGAAAACCACGACGAACAGCGCATCGCGAGCCCGGAATTCGCCGGAAACATGCACAGAGGGAAACCAATGGCCGTGCTTTCGGCCCTCATCAGTTCGTCTCCTATGATGATCTATTTCGGACAGGAAGTAGGCGAGGCGGGCAAGGAAGAAGCGGGCTTCGGCAAACCGTCGCGCACCTCGATCTTCGACTACATAGGCGTTCCGAACCATCAGCGCTGGATGAACGACGGCAAGTTCGACGGCGGAAAATTGTCCAACGAAGAAAAAGAACTTCGCGATTTTTACCAGCGATTGCTCAATTTCACGTTGAAAGCGCCGGCACTTTTGGGCGAATTCCGCGAATTACAGCACGCGAACCGTTCCAACGGGAATTATCCGCAGGAAGTCTATTCGTTCGTGAGATTCACAGATGCCCAGAAATTGCTCGTGGTCACGAATTTCTCGAACAGCAAATCGTCGTTTTTCGATCTGAGAATTCCGTCTGACGTTATCAAAGACATGAATCTGACCGAAGAATCGTACATCCTTAAAGACCAATTGTACGGCAAAAGTACGATCAAGCTTACGATTGCCAATGGTGAAGGCCATTTGCAGATCACTGTTCCTCCGTCTGGATCATTCGTTTATCAAATAGGAAAATAAGAGAAATGCAAGAAATGAGATTAGGGAAGCACTGGCTTTGCTACGCACCGGTGTGGTTTATCGCGATAATTTGCGTGTTGCTGATTGTGTTCGGTACGGGAAAAGTCGCGATTTTTGGATGGATTTTGGTAGTGTTTGACGTCTTGGGCTTTCTCACCATCAGAAACTACAAATGGACACTCAGAAGCGGAGAATTGATAATCGAATCGGGCGTTTTACCTTGGCAAAAAGGTTACATTAGAGTTCCGGCGGGAAGCCTTTACGGAATCACCGTGAAACGCGGTTTTTTCGGATGGTTTCTGGATTACGGAACCATTACCGTAAACACTTTCGGCGGATCATCGTCAACAATCGTCGGCAAACACATGAAAGGCGCACAGCGTTTTATGGAAAACTTCAACGGCGTCCAGAACGCGAAAAGGCCTTCGGCACTCGAGGCAGAAAGCTAAAATCAGCAGAAAATGCAAGAATTAGCAACTTTCGAAAAATTCAACTCTAAAATCGCCGCCGAGGCATTCGGGGAATTTCTCGAAAGCAAAGGTATCGACTACCAAATCCAGGACGATTCTCCAGAACTTGATTCCTCGTTTACAGGCAATTTTGCCAAGGAATTCCGTGTAAAACTGAAGCAGGAAGATTTCGACAAAGTGCATAAACTCGTAGAACAAGCCGCGGCAGAAGAATTGGAGCAACTTCCGGAGAATTATTACCTGCTTTCGTTTTCGGAGACCGAATTGTTGGAAGTCATTTCAGCCAAAGACGAATGGAGCGCGTTCGACTTTATGCTCGCCCAAAAGTTGCTAAAGGACAAAGGACGCGAAGTTTCTGACGAAGAAATGCAAACGCTCAAAAAGCAGCGTATCGAGAAGCTTTCACAACCCGATAAACCCGATGCGGTCGTGAATTTCTTCGGATGGATCGCTGTGTTTTTAGGGGGATTTTTAGGTTTGCTCGTCGGATGGTATTTGTCCACGCACAAGAAAACGTTGCCCAATGGCCAAATGATTTTCGCTTTCGCGGACAAAGACCGAAAAACCGGACGCGCCATGATTAGATGGTCGTTCGTTTCTATGGCAATCTGGATCGGTTTGTACGTTTTCAGACTTTCTATCCTCGCGAATTGACCTTTTTGCGCAAAAGTCCCTTAAGTAAAAGCAGTCCTACGATTCCCGACAATAGGGAAGCCGCGAGGATCGCCATTTTGGAAGTGTTTATCAGACGCTCGTCGGAATAGGCCAGAAGTGTGATGAATATCGACATCGTAAATCCGATTCCGCCTAAGATTCCGACACCAAAAATGTGCTTCGTTTTCAGGCCTTGCGGAAACTTGCACCATTTCATCTTTACTGCAAAATAAGAGAAAAGTCCGATGCCTATCGGTTTTCCGACGAATAGTCCGGCAATGATTCCGAGTCCGGCCAAAGTCGTGAGTCCGGCTTGCCAATGGTCGCCAAGTACGATTGCCGTATTCGCCAGCGCGAAAAGTGGTAGGATAATGAAAGCCACTGGCGTATGCAGAAAATTCTGGACCAGATAAGACGTAGACTTTTCGTCCCCATTTCCATAAGGCAATGCGAACGCCAGCAAAACGCCGGTGATCGTGGCATGAATTCCGGAATGATGCATAAACCACCACATCGCAACGCCACCAATCATATAAGGAATGATGTTGCGCACTTTGAAGATCAGGTTCATCGCGCCCAAAATCCCGAAAATGCCCAGAGAAATGGCAAGGTTCACGAACGAGATCGACTTGGTGTAAAAGATTGCGATCACGAGAATTGCGCCTAGATCGTCTATCACGGCAAGCGCGGTCAGGAAGACTTTTAGCGAAACGGGCACGCGATTTCCCAGCAAAGAAAGGATTCCAACGGCGAACGCAATGTCGGTAGCCATCGGGATTCCGGCGCCGTTTTGGGCATTCGTGCCAAAGTTCATCGCCAGATAGATTCCCGCCGGAACGAGCATGCCGCCAAGTGCCGCGAAAATGGGCAGGCTCGCGCGTTTCATGTCCGAAAGTTCACCACCGTAGATTTCCCTTTCCAACTCGAGTCCTATCAGCAAAAAGAAAATTGCCATCAAGCCGTCGTTGATCCAATTCGCGATTGACATATCGCCTAATTTCTGTTGCCAGAAAGCCTCGTAAGTCGCACTTTGCCCGCTGTTGGCGATGATAAGGGAAACGATTGTGGCGATTATGAGCACGAGGCCGCCCGATTTTTCTGACTCGAAAAAATTGTGGAAAAGTTTAGTTACACGCATTTCACAAAAATACGTCCGACTTTTGGAATTCGCGAGAAAAATCGTCGTTTTAGCGCCTCAGGTTGTGCCAATCTTCACGGTTCATCGCGTACTGGAATTCGTCGGTCCAGACGCCATTGTCGAAATAACTTTGCACGAAATGGCCTTCCTGGCGAAAGCCGCAACTTTCGAGCATGGCGATCGACGCGGCATTTTGCGTATCGACGAGCTCGACGATCCTGTGGAAATCGCCGTTCGAAAACAGGAAATCGACAATGCCGCTCAACGCTTCTCTCGCAAATCCTTTTTTCTGGTGGCGGTGCGAAACCGTGATCCCGATTTCGGCAATTTGGGCATCAAACGCATCGAGTTTTATCGCGCAGTCGCCTATCATTTCGCGGGTTTCGAGATTTTCGATGGCATATTGCACCCATTCGCCCAATTTCCCGAAGCGTTTTTGGGAATGTTCTTCGACGAACTTTTGGGCGCGATCCAGATCCATCACGTCAAACGACTGGAATTTCACGATTTCGGGATTCGATCGGTAATCGAGAAAGTTTTCTACGTCGTGATTTTTCATCGTCCGGATGTGCAGGTGATTGGTTTTGATCGAAAACTCCGGCTTTTTCAAGAATTGGGCGAACACGAAATGCTGTTGCGTACCGAAAGGCGTTTGGTGGTTTTCGGTTAGGGAATTCTGCAAATTGAAATACGGGAAAACACTCGCGAGTTTTGGAGCGTCGTATTGGCAAATGGCAAGCCCGCTGCACTTTTTCGGGCCTTCGGTAGAGAATGTTCCTATGATGAGATTTCCGTTGACCCAATTTGCGACGGTGTTTTTATAGCTGTCGATCTCGTGTTTTTGGGTCAGGAAATGGAAAGCTGCGCGGTCATGCCAAATGTCGAAATTTTGTGTCGGGATAAAATCAACTACGTCACACACAATCCAGTTGACTTTGTCGGAAAGCGCGCCCAATCGCGTCTTGGCACGTTCAATCGCCTTGGCCGAAATATCGAGCACGGTAATGTTCTGGCAACCGTCCGAAAGCAGGAAATCGACTAGGTTTGAATCGCCTGCGCCAACGTCTATGATGCATTTGTTGCGATAGTTTTCGATGCCTCGGATGAATTCCAGAGACGTTTTAGGGATTTCCTGAGTCCAGCTCACCTCGTTTGGCGATTTGGTTTGGTAGACGTTTTCCCAATGGGCTTGGCGGTTTTCCATATTCGGCAAAAAAATAAACCCTCAAATCTAGTGATTCAAGGGTTTGTTTGTATAAGGCTCGATCGCGATTATCTCAGGATCGTCTGCTTGCGGTCTGGGCCTACAGAAACTACTGTAATTGGCACTTCGACTTCTTTTTCGATGAACTCGATGTAGTCCTTGAATTCCTGCGGAAGCGAGTCGAAAGTGGTCAATCCGGTAAGATCGGCTGCCCAACCTTTGAGTTCGGTGTAAACCGGCTGCACGTTTTCGGGCTCGATGTTGTAAGGCAAATGGTCGATGTCCTGACCTTTGTATTTGTAAGAAGTCGCGACTTTCAAAGTGTCGAAACCAGACAGAACGTCGCCTTTCATCATCATCAATTGGGTCACGCCGTTCACGCGGATCGCATATTTCAAAGCGACAAGGTCGAGCCAGCCGCAACGTCTTTGTCTTCCTGTAACCGATCCGAATTCGTTTCCGACTTTGGCCATCGTGGCACCAACTTCGTCAAAAAGTTCGGTAGGGAATGGGCCGCTGCCAACGCGGGTAGCGTAAGCCTTGAAAATGCCGTACACTTCCTTGATCTTGTTCGGGGCAATTCCCAAACCTGTACAAGCGCCGGCCGCTGTGGTGTTGGACGAAGTCACGAAAGGATAAGTTCCGAAGT
>JBCNQO010000083.1:0-6323 GCA_039592825.1 Flavobacterium sp. | reverse complement strand
CAGGGCAAAGATGTGCCAATCGATACTTTCTTCAACAAGATCGTGATGGTGCGCGACCGTTTGAGAGTGATGGAACAGAAAATCAACGCAAGCAATCTCGACAACACCGAAAAAGTCGACCTGCAACAATACATCACCCGCATTTACGGCTCTTTGACGACTTTCAATGTTTTGTTCAAGTTGCAGAGTGATTATTTTGTGGGGGAGAAAAGTAAGTGAGTTTGGAGTGCTGACGTGCTGAAGTGCTAGGTTGGGGATCGTTTGGGTTTAAACCATACGATTCAGTATTGAGTGAACTTTTTTCTCGGAGTCGCAGACTCCGACACGCGTTTCGCGAAGTCACAGACTTCGCGACCAAAAACCTCCGGAGTAAAAGCGATTCCACCAAAATCTAGCCCGGATGCAAGCGGTTAGCCTTTTGCAGACGAACGCGTGGTTTTGCTGGTTTGCGACAGCGACCGCAGGAAGCTCGTTGCAAGCCGTGCAAAAGCCGTGTTTGGCAAGAAAGCTAAAAGCGGGCCAGCCGGATTAAGCTTCAAAAAATATCAAGAAAGGAAAGACTCCGGAACTTAAGCACTTTCGCACTACAGCACTAAAATAAAAAAGCGGCCTTTGAGGAAGCGGCCGCTTTTACTTGCATGAGTATATTATTTAGAGAGTAATAGTATACATCCTGCAAAAACCAAACAAACATTTATTGTAGTCCCTTGAATCTTTATGATGATCTACATGACAAAGATGCACCCATTCCATTGTCGTTTCGTTACACGATTTTTGTGATTTGTTACAGAATTTTGGTTTGGGGTAAAATTGTGTAAATCGGACTTCTCACAAAAGCACAAAAAAAGGGAACCGATAACTCTCGATTCCCTTTTCGCGTAAACAGGTAATGCCCCTTATACTGCAGAACTTACTTTCTCTACAGCTCCGTTCGCGGCTTGTTCGGCGCGCCCGGTAAGTTCGTTGAATTTCGACTTCACCGCCTCGTATTTCTCGTTGGCCGCATCGACGATATTTCCGTATTTGTCTACGGCTTTGTCTTTAAGGTCGGTTCCTTTGTCTTTGATTTTCTTGCGTGTCTCGCTACCTTTATCTGGAGCGAACAAAATTCCTAGTGTGGCCCCGATCGCAACTCCGGCGAACAGACCTACCAATACATTCTTGTTCATGATTTCTAATTTTATCGATTATTAACTTCAGTTCAATTTACGCATTTACAGCGGTCTTCTGCCTTGGATGATTCTTAAAAGAACCACAATTATGGCAATGACCAGCAAAATGTGGATCAGGTTACCGGCGACGAATCCTCCAAAGAATCCGATTGCCCAAAGGATAACCAGGATTACTGCTATGGTATAAAGCAAATTTCCCATGATTTCTGTGTGTTTTAGTTAGACTTGTATTTGTTATTTAGGATATTGATTAACCTACTCTGGCCTGGATCACTTTGGCGTGTTCCAAATGGTTTTTAAGTGTCGGAAGCATTTTCTCTGCCCAACTTACGATGTCGGCATCGGTACCTTCTTTCACGTAATCCTCGAACTTCTTGATCACCTCCTCGTGTTCGGCTACGAGGTTGTCGGCATAAGCCTTATCGAATTCCGTTGCAGATTTCTCGCTGAAATCGGCCACTTCTTCTTTCACGTCTTCTGTAGGCGTTTTTGGGATCGCGATTCCTTTGTTTACGGCAATCGCCTTGATGTCACGGGCTGTCTGTGAATGGGCTTCAACCATCATCGTAGCCACGGCCTGTACATCTGATCTTGTACTTTTCTGGGCAAGTTTACCCAACTCTACCTCTTTCATGTCAGTCTCAGCGATCGACATCAAGAAGTCGGAATCTTCTTTATTGACCTGAGCTTCCTGTGGTGTGGTAGCCTCATCAATTTTCGCTTCATTGGCAGCCTCGGCTACTTTTTCCGAATCTGTGGACTTGTCTTTTTTGTCGCACGATTGCACGCTGAAAGTAAGAACACCCAAAAGCATCATACTCATCGCGCACATCTTGTAAAAATTTGAATTTTTCATGGCTTGGAAATTTAATTGTTATCGTTAGATACAAAATTGCCAAAACTATCACGCTAACCCGTTACAGGATATTCCGGGATTCTTGCAATATTCCTTGAAAGATGTGTTTTTGGGCCAAAAAGTGGCTTAAACAGGAAGAAAAAGTGTAAAAACAGAGCCTTGTCCGGGAAGTCCGTTGGCAAAAATGTATCCGCCGTGCGCCTCTGCCATTTTCTTGCAGATCGCCAAACCGATTCCGGTTCCCGAATATTGCTCCTTGTCGTGAAGCCTGTTGAAAAGGACGAATATCTTGTGGTTGTATTCGGGTTCAAAACCGATGCCGTTGTCGCTGAAAACGATGCGATGGAACTTTCGCCCATTGAGTTTGCGACCTTCAGGAATGCGGGCGCCGTCTACGATCTCGTAAGTGATGTTGATTTCCGGACGCACGTCTTTTTTGGCGTACTTGATCGAATTGCTTATCAGGTTCACGAAAAGTTGCTGGATTTGATAGGCCGTAACCTTTATGGACGGAAGTTTGTCCGATACGATCAAAGCACGCTTCTCCTCTATCGCCTGAGCCATATCTACCTTGGCGTCTTCAAGCAATTGATTCAGATCGACGATTTCCTGTTTCTTCTCGGTTCGGTTGAGCTTCGTGTAAACCAAAAGATCGTCAATGAGCTTTTGTGCGCGGTTCGCCGACGATTGAATCCTGTACATATAAGTACGCGAATTCTCACTCACTTTCTCGAAATCCGATTCATCGATGCGCGAAATGAACATCTGGATCTTGCGCAAAGGCTCCTGAAGGTCGTGGCTCACGATGTGGTTAAAAGACGAAAGCTCCGAGTTCGTGCTGCGAAGTTCGTCGTTCTTCTGTTCCAGTTTGGCCGTGGCGCGGTGTTGGTTCGTGATGTCCTGATCGATGCCGATGATGATCTCGCGTCCGTCCTTGGTCGTGATCAACTGGCTTGTCGTGCTGAAATATCTTGGTTTTTTGTCGCTTCTGCGGATGCGGTAATTCACCGTGAAAGGACTCAAGTTTTTGGAACGGTCAAAACAGTGCTCGACTTTTTTGCGGTCGGCCGGATGCACGAATTTGAGGAACGTCTTGATGTCCTGATCGAAATCGCCGGGTTCGCCACCCAAAAGCCGGAAGCGGTTGTCTGAAAAAACCAGTTCCTTATTTTCAAGATCGTACTGCCAATGCCCGATTTTCCCGATCCTCTCAGCATTTTCGGACGTCTTGTTGGCCAAGCGCAACCTTTGGTTCAGATCGCCCATGCGTTTGAGGTTCGCCTTGAGCGTAAAGAACGTAAGCACAAAAACCAGAATCGAGAAAATGACGAGAAACGACGAGGTCAAAGGCGTAAAAGTGATCTCGCTTTCGTGCGCTTCTTGTTGTTTGGCCAGAATACTTTCCTCGCTCGCGGTAATATTGTTTATTTTTTGGCGGATTTTGTCCATCACGACTTTTCCGTCCCACATAGACTGTTGGAATTCCTTGTCCTGCGCCTTGTATTTTCTGCCCTGGATGCGATTGTCGCGCAAGGTCTGGAAACGCTGGTTGATAAGCGCATAAAGTTCGTCGAATTCCTTCTCGCGCATCTTGTCTCCGCCTATCTTCTGTTTGATTTCGAGCAAAGACTTGTTTATGGAAACGTGGGCGTAATCGTAAGGCTGTGTGTATCGGTCGTCTCCCGTCATCAAAAAAGCGCGGTTGGCCGACTCGGCGTCCTTGAGTTCAGAGAAAAGACGTTCCAGATCGACGCGCACCTCGAGCGAGTGCCTTATCGATTGCTGCGTCTGCGAAAGCGTGTCTATCTGTTTAAACGAGATGCTGGCGATAAAGAACAGCAAAAAAACGGAAATCACGAAGACCACAGTCAACAGCAATGACGGCGACAGATATTTCCGTAATTTCATAAGCAGGCGTTTTTATTAGATGCTGAACAAGAACGTTTCCTTGTTCAAACCTCCCGTCCTGAATTGCCAGTTTACGTTGAGCACTTCGGTAAGCGTCTTTTTGAGGGCTTCGAAATCACTCGGTTTTTTGATGTAAACGTTGGCGCCTTTCACGAAAGCGGTCTCGATATCGCGGTCGTCTCCAGATGTCGAGTAGATCGCAACCGTAAGATTCTTCAATCTCGCGCTGAGTCGTATCAGATCGAGACATTCAAAACCGTTCTTGCAAGGCATGTTCAGGTCGAGAAACAAGATATGGGGCAATTCGTTGTTTTCGTCTTCGAGGTATTGCATGAGTTTTTCCCCATCGCTCGAGGTCACCACGTCGGTGTCGAGTTTCAGGGAATCCAAGGCATCCTTAAAGAACAGACGATCGTCCTCATCGTCGTCTGCTAGCAAAACGAGGCTTTTTCCTGGTTTCATGGTAAAGTGTTTGTTGGCGGACTAAATTTAAGGCTTTCCTTAAACAATTCCTAAAATCTATCTCGCTCCTGCGCGTTTTTTGATGATGCGCTGGAAAGCCGTCGGGGTAAGACCCGTAGTTTTCTTGAATTGGTTAGACAAGTGCGCCACACTCGAATAGTTGAGCTGATACGAAATCTCGGTTAGCGTAAGTTCGCCCTCGATGATAAGCTGTTTTGCGCGCTCGATCTTTTGGATGATGATGAAGTTCTCGATAGATGAATACGTCACTTCCGAGAAAAGATTCGAGATGTAACCGTAACTGTGGTTCAAGCGGTCGGCCAGATAGGTCGAGATGTTCGTGTTCGGAAGCTTTTCCTTTTCGTAGATCATCTCGATGATGATGTCTTTCGTCTTTTCGATAAGCGTGTTCTTGTGATTGCTCACGATCCGGATTCCGTAGCGTTCCAAAGCGGCCTCGAGCTGTTTTTGGGTCTCTGGCGCGATCGTGCCGCGAATCTCGACTTCTCCCAATTCCTTGAGTTCGTAATCGATTCCGAATTCTTCTAGTTTTTCCTGCAGAATCACCTTGCAGGCGAGGTTGATATCGTACTTGACGTAAAGCTTCATTGCCATTATGTTTTTTGTAAATATATAGCAAAAACCGTGAAATCTACAAAACGCATTGTCATATAATTCCCGAATTTAGACCGATATTCCTTAACAGATTCACATGCAGGCAAAAACCGACACTTCCGCCCAATTCGATTGGGAAGCCATCTTCCGCGGCAGCGAAGACTGGAGTTTCCACTGGGAAATCATCTTTCGCACTTTCGTGATGTACCTCGTGATCCTGACGGCTTTAAGCATCTTAGGAAAACGCGGTGTCAAACAGCTTTCGGTGTTCGAACTCGTAATAATAATCGGATTCGGATCGGCCGCCGGCGACCCAATGTTCTACAAAGAAGTCGGGCTCGTGAACGCCATGGTCGTGCTTTTCTCGATCGTCGCTTTCTACAAACTCACCACGATCGTCGTCTTCAAGAACAAACGAATCGAGCAAATGATAGAAGGCCGACCGATTTGCCTGGTAGACCACGGAAAATTCTCAATCGACAATTTCAACAAAGAGCCTTTGGGTTACGACGAATTCTTTGCCGAGATGCGAACCAACAGTGTCGCGCATTTGGGACAAGTCCGAAAGGCGATCATCGAGGTTTCGGGCGAAGTGAGCCTTTATTATTATCCCGACGACATGGTGAAATTCGGCCTGCCGATCATTCCCGAACTCTACGCCGAAAAACACTACCAGATCTTGTCCAAAGGATTTTACTCGTGCAGTTTCTGTGGCTTCACCGACGAGCTCTCGCCAACCGATAACCATATTTGTCCCGAGTGCCGCAAACGCGAATGGGTCACTTCCATCGACTGGAAACGCATTTCCTGACCATTGATTGGTCGAAGGTGTTGAACCATTTAAAAGTCAAGAAAAGTCAAAGCTTGCACTTTTTTGAACCATTAAGGGCATTAAGTTCATTAAGGTCACTAAGGTATTACTAAAAAATCTGACCCAAAATCTTCAAAATCAAACGGAGTCCATACGATTAGAGAAATCCTTCAAATCCGCGAATCCGCGGCAAAAAAATGCTGATTTGCACTTAAGCAACGCTACTTAACAAAGGCAATTCGCGGTTGTGTTTTCAAAACGAGAATTTCAGCCAGAGCAAACCAAAATCCAGATGCGAAGCATCAAAAATCCGAAAAAAATCATATCGGTGAAATCCCTGAAAATCCGTGTATCCGTGGCAAAAAAAACACACGAAGTCCGAACAACATTAGAAATAATGTTAGCTAGATTTTCAACAGCAAAACCAAAATCCAGATGCGAAGCATCAAAAATCCTTGAAAAAATCATATCCGTGCAAATCCGTGCATTGCCTTCGGCC
>JBCNQO010000082.1:0-6327 GCA_039592825.1 Flavobacterium sp. | reverse complement strand
AAATGTAAAACATTTTCTTTATCTGCAAAGAAAAATTACATGAATTTATGCTTCCTGCATCGAATTTAATTTCTAAATTTGCACACCGTTTCGCAAACGGCCACACAACTAACTACTTAACAACACAATAAACGATGTCGCATCACGAGCCGGAAGCTAAAATTTTCGCGTGTACGAACAGCACCTATCTTGCAGAGAAAATCGCCGACGCATACGGCGCCAAACTCGGTAAGGTCACGTTCTCTGAATATAGTGACGGTGAATTTCAGCCGTCTTTTGAAGAATCAATCCGCGGGATTCGCGTGTTTTTGGTTTGTTCCACTTTCCCGAGCGCAGACAATCTGATGGAGCTTTTGCTTATGATTGATGCGGCCAAGAGAGCATCGGCACGCCATATCACTGCCGTTATCCCTTATTTCGGATGGGCGCGTCAGGACAGGAAAGACAAGCCGCGTGTTCCAATTGGAGCCAAGCTCGTAGCCAAGTTGCTCGAAACGGCAGGAGCCACGCGCATCATGACGATGGACCTGCACGCCGACCAGATCCAGGGATTCTTTGAAAAGCCGGTAGACCACTTGTTTGCCTCGACGATTTTCCTTCCTTATGTGAAGAGCCTGAATCTCGAGAACCTTACGATCGCGTCTCCAGATATGGGCGGATCGAAAAGGGCTTACGCTTACTCGAAATTCCTCGAGTCAGATGTGGTGATCTGCTATAAGCAGCGCAAGGCCGCGAACGTAATCGAATCGATGGAACTCATCGGGGAAGTCAAAGGCCGAAACGTGATCTTGGTAGACGACATGATCGACACGGGCGGAACATTGGCGAAAGCCGCCGACCTGATGATCGAAAAAGGTGCTTTGAGTGTTCGCGCTATCTGTACGCACGCTATCCTTTCGGGTGCGGCTTACGAGAAGATCGAGAACTCGAAACTTACCGAACTGATCGTGACCGATTCTATTCCGCTAAAGAAGGAATCGTCGAAAATCAGGGTCGTGAGTTGCGCCGAACTTTTTGCTGACGTGATGACAATGGTTCAGGAGAACCGTTCGATAAGCAGCAAATTTGTAATGTAAATTTTTTATTAACTATAATTTTTATCAATGAAATCGATTACGATTAAAGGATCAGAAAGAGAAAACGTAGGCAAGTCTTCGACTAAGTCGCTACGTGATGCTGGATTGGTTCCGTGTGTAGTTTACGGCGGCGACAAACCAGTGCATTTCTCTGCAGAAGAGAAGTCATTCAAGAACTTGGTTTACACTCCAAACGCGCACACAGTCGTGCTTGACCTTGGTGGAAAATCAATCAACGCTATCCTTCAGGATATCCAGTTTCACCCACTAACAGACAAAATCCTTCACATCGACTTCTTCGAATTGAACGAGAAGAAAGAGATCGCTATCGAGGTTCCTGTAAAAATCACAGGTACTTCTCCAGGTGTTCTTGGTGGTGGTGTTTTGCGTCTTAACACGCGTAAGTTGAAAGTGAAAGCGCTTCCTGCTGATCTTCCTGACTTCGTTGAGGCGAACATTTCAGAACTTCAAATGGGTAACAAATTGTACGTTACCAAACTTGTTTCAGACAAGTACAAATTGTTGCACCCAGACAACACTGTTGTAGCACAAGTACGTATCTCTCGTGCGGCGATGAAAGCTGCTCAAGAAGCTGCGAAAGCTGCAAAAGCTCCTGCAAAAGGAAAGAAAAAGTAATTAAACCGGCTGTAGGCTTTAGGCAATTTGCTTTGAGCTTTATACCGAACCCAATAAAGCCTCGTCGAAAGATGGGGCTTTTTTGTTAGATGGAAGCCTGGAATATGAGCTTCGAAACTTTAAGAATTTTTACAGAAAATCTGTACTCACAATTCGTAATACGACCTTAAATTGGTGGTGATAATTTTGCGAGATGCTTTTTTTTATTTGAAGCCTAATCCCGCTGACCCGTTTTTAGCTTTCTGGCAAATACTTGGTTTTGTAGAGTCTGCCAAGAGCTTCCTTTGGTCGCTTTGCCAGCCTAACAAAACCTAAGTATTTCCTGCAAAAGGCTAACCACTTGCATCGGGGCTAAAATAAGGTCGTTGCCACAAACTTTATCCGAGTTTTAAATTTGACCGTTTTCGAGAAGTCTGTGACTTCGAGAACCGCGTTAGAAAGTCTGTGACTTTCGATATTGGAACCTGGTTTGGAATTTGAGATTTTCAAAAGTACTTTTGCCTCATGAACTGGCTTTCCAATCTCTTTAAATCATCACCCAAAACACCAGACTTTGATCCAATGAAAAAATATCTAATCGCCGGACTAGGCAACATAGGAGCCGAATACGTAAACACGCGCCACAACATCGGATTCAAGGTTTTGGACTTTTTGGCTAGAAAAGAAGGCCTGTCGTTCGAAACCGCCAAGTTGGGAGCGGTCGCCGAATACAGCTTCAAAGGAAGAAAGTTCATCCTGCTTAAGCCCAACACCTACATGAACCTTAGCGGAAAAGCCGTTCAATATTGGATGCAAAAAGAGAACGTTCCGCTAGAGAACGTCTTGGTCATTACAGACGACCTGAACCTGCCGTTCGGAACGATCCGCATCAAACCAAAAGGCAGCGACGGCGGACACAATGGCCTCAAGAACATCAACCTTGTATTGAATACCCAAAACTATACGCGTTTCCGCTTTGGCATTTCAGATGAATTCAAGAAAGGACAGCAGGTAAATTACGTTTTGGGCGATTGGTCGCCAGAAGAAGAAACCAAACTTCCCGAGCGACTGGAAATGTCTGTAGAAGTGATAAAATCCTTCGGAACCGCCGGGCTCGAAAACACAATGACCGGCTTCAACGGCAAATGATAACCAACCAAAATAAAAAAGCCCATTCCGACGTGAATGGGCTTTTTCTTTGGTCAAAACCTATTTAGATATTTAGCCAATAAAGTCCGTTGTAAATCAGCGTAAATCCTTTGGAATCGGTACCTGCAAAATCGTTAAATGTAGAGATTCCGTAGACGGTGCCATTGTCCCTGAAAAATTTTCCGTTCGGATCGAGCACAGCACCAATATTGTCACTAAAGAAGTGCAAAGTCTGCCCAACAGGCGGATTCGCTGGCAAAGTAACGGTGAAAGCTCCCGTGAAATAAACCACCTGATTGGCCGTACTCAACGTAATTCCATTAGCACTAACAGTTACTGCCGTAAGCGAACCTCCCGAACCGGCAGGACCTTGCGGGCCCGCAGGACCGGTAGCACCTGTTGCACCCGTCGCACCAACAGGCCCCGCTGGTCCAGTTGCTCCGGTTGCTCCGGTTGCTCCGGTTGGACCAGCAGGACCGGTCAAACCGATCGGCCCTTGAGCTCCAGTTCCGCCCGTTGCTCCAGTTGGACCTGCGGGGCCGGTCAATCCAATCGGACCTTGAACACCGGCGGCTCCGGTAGCACCCGTCAAACCAATCTCTCCTTGCGGACCAGCTGGGCCAACAGCACCCGTTGCCCCGGCAGGACCAGCTGAACCTGTCAAACCGATCGGACCTTGAGCGCCAGTAGCGCCCGTTGCTCCAGTTGCTCCAGTTGGACCCGCAGGACCGGTCAAGCCGATAGGCCCCTGAGCTCCCGTAGCGCCCGTTGCTCCGGCGGGACCTGCAGGGCCTGTTAATCCAATCGGTCCTTGAGGGCCTACCGGACCGTTGGCTGCATACAAAGCATAAGGAACACTCATGAGTTGACTAATTCCAGAGATGGTGTACGCAGAACCTCCTGTCGGATCGATTTCTGTTTTGATAAAGAATGGACCGTTCGCCCAATTTATGCCCGCAAAAGTTCCGGTTACGGCATTTCCCGCGCCTATCTCAAGTGTAAGAAGGCCGTTGATGTTCGTACCAACGGCGTGGGTCTCTGCGAAAACAGCTGTTCCGCTTACCGATCCTTGCAAGACGCTTATTTTTACCCCAACCGCGGTGTTTGTCAGCAATTCATCATTAGAGTTGCGAACTACAGATTGGTGACTCATTTTTCCGGGAGCCTGCGCCAACAGCATTGCTGAAGCGAAAAGCAGTAGTAGCGTAATTGTATTTTTCATTAGTTGTTCTTTAGTATTTTGAAGCTTTTTAATTCAGATTTTCGGTCGTAAACCTTAAGGATGTATGTCGCCGACGGAAACCTGTCCATAGCGATAGGCGTCTCGACTGACAAAACTTTGTCCTTACCTAGCAGTCGTCCATTCAAGTCATACAGCTCGTATCTAAAGCCGTCGGTACTTTCGGATTCAATGCGAAGCACGACCGATGTGACTGTGGGATTCGGATAAACGACGGCGTTTAATGAAATGTGGTGATGTTGGTCTGTTCCCAACACGGAAATCTCAAAAGGTTGCTGCACGCCAAGTGTCGCCGTTCCTCCAGATCCTGAAATTGTAGTGTAGGAAATCTGTCCCATGGAATAAGACGCGCTGCCTCCGGAACCAGAAGCTCCACCTCCGGCAGAAGTGACCGCCTGCTGGGAAAATACAGGAGTCGAGGCGAGCGTTGCACAAAATAAGATCAATCGAGTAAATTTCTTCATAAGCAAAAATTGTGATTAAGTTGTAAATGATAAGATAGGAGCAATCCCAAAGCTTCCCGGCAAATATGCCGAATGCTTCGTATATCGAAAAGAATCACCGACGCGCAACAATTCTTTAAATGGCTGTATTTATTTTGGAAAACACAAGGACAAATCACTCATCCTTAAAACTTTGTCGTGGTATCGAGACGTCAAATGTAAGATTTTTTGAACGTCTCGCAACATTCGGACAAAAGAATGTCAAAAAAAGGTGACATCCATAAATTGACTATGGATCACCTCGCCTTTTTCTCTTTAATTTGGGGAAATCGTCAGTTGATCACCGACCGATATTGCTTGCGATACTCCGAAGCGTTCTTTCCGGTGAGTTCCTTGAACGTCTTGTTGAAGTAACTGAAGTTGTTGAAACCGCTCTCGAAACAGATTTCGGTAATGCCTATCTGTTTTTCGGCCAAAAGCTTTGAGGCGTGCACCACGCGATATTCGTTCACGAAACGCGTAAAAGTCTTGTTGGTCACTTTCTTGAAATAGCGACAAAACGACGGCACGGTCATGCTAACCAGATTGGCCATTTCCTCGAGCGAAATCTGCTGCTGAAAGTTGTCTTTTACGTGGTTGAACACCATATTGATGCGGTCGTTGTCCTGAACCTGTGTTTCTACCGCGAATCCTTCGGCGTTCAGGATTTTGGTGTCTTTGGCCAAATGGAGTTCGTTCAGAATGGACAGCATCGCCATCAACCGCTCGAATTGAGGCAAATGCTGCATCGCCTCTATCCTCGCTCCTACTTTCTGCATCGTTTCTGGCCCGAACGCGATTCCGGCTTTCGCTTCCTCAAAAAGCAATCCGATGTTCTTGATTTCGGGTAAATCCATAAATGCGCTACCCAGAAAATCGGGCTTCATCTGGATTACGGTCTCGTTTCGGTTTCCCGTTTTATCGTCGGTGAATCCGCAATGGGGCAAATTGCTTCCTATAAGTATAAGGTCGCCATCATTATAATAAGACACATGACTACCAATTTGGCGCTTCCCCGATCCGCCATTGACGTAAACCAGCTCGACTTCTGGGTGATAATGCCATACGTGCGATTTCACGTTCGCCTTCTCGTCGAAACGGGAATAGTAGAACGAGCTACCGAACGATGGCTCAATGACTTCGAGTGCAGGTTTCATAGGACAAAATTATTCACTTCCGGAATACGTCTTCTGTGCAAAATTACCAATAAACTGAACTAAATTACCATTTAACCTTAATTTAACGCATATACAAGACAATTCAGCACATAAATAGGAAAATTTGCTGCTAACATCGGCTTTGTCATCTGACTAATTTTACATCGTGAATTAGAAGTTTAACCTAAAATCTTATCACTATGAAAAATGTAATGAAGTTCGGTTTGGTTATGGCGATGTTGTTCGGAATGGCTTATTCTGCATTTGCCAACACAAAAGATTTCTCGCTTCGCGTCACTAAGACTGCGGGAAAAACGGTAAGCTTTTCTTTGATTGAAGCAAAAAACGTAACCCTTTCTATATATGGTCAGAACGACGAAGTTTTGTTCCAGGAAAATATCGAGTCCGATGGTCATTTGTCAAGAACTTACGACCTTAACGCCTTCCCTGCCGGAACTTATACGCTTGAGGCCGAAACGCCAACGTCTGTGAACCGTTACGAGAATGCCGCCTTCGAGCGCAAGGCAGGCAAGGTGGAGAACATCAACCCGGGGATCGCCCCGGATCTCGGCGAAGACGTCCTGACCCTGGTCCAGCTGCCCGCCGAC
>JBCNQO010000081.1:0-6328 GCA_039592825.1 Flavobacterium sp. | reverse complement strand
TTCGATATTCCGTGTTTCCGGACCCAAAGCAAGACCGAAGTGATCGTTGAACTGCAGAACGGTAAGAATAAGAAATACTCGATCTCGAAGATTCTGGAGATGTTCAAAAAGTTGGGAATCACAAAGACGTACCAGAATCTGGACAAGAATACACTTGAGATTTCGTTCGTTTTCGAGCCGACGTCGCCATAATCCTGCAAATCGTTTCCGTAATTGTGTAGGCCGTGCCGATAGACATCGGTCTAAATTTGCAGAAAATATCTTAAGATGTTGGCTTCGGCAGACATTTTCGAAAAACGGACACAGGCATGGCACGAATTTTCCCAACGCTATTTTTCTTCGGATTTTCACTTTTGGGAATGGCGCAACACGACCATCACCAGATGAACCCCGACGCAAAGTCTTCTGAAATGAACGAGATGGAAATGCCGTCGGATTCGACAAAAATGAAACACGAAATGCATTCGATGTCGCACGCGTTTTCGCGAAATCTGCCCATGAACCGCAATGCTTCGGGAACGGGTTGGCTGCCCGACGCTTCGCCCATGTACGGTGCGATGTTCCATTCGGGCGACTGGATGTTCATGACGCACGGGAATTTGTTCGTGCGCTACAACAATCAGGATTTTACGAATCGCGGCAGTCGTGGCAATGACGAATTCGACGCCCCGAACTGGCTTATGTTTATGGGTCAGAAACCCTTCGGGAAAAAAGGACTTTTCCATTTCAGTACGATGTTTTCGTTCGATGCCGCGCTTGGCGGGAATGACGGTTATCCGTTGTTGTTTCAGAGTGGCGAGGCTTATCGCGGTGCGCCTTTGGTCGATCGACAACATCCTCATGACCTTTTTTCTGAACTTTCGGTGAGTTATGCACATTCGTTCACGAAAGACATCGATGCTTTTGTTTACGTGGGATATCCGGGCGAACCGGCGCTTGGAGCCGTCGCTTTTATGCATCGTCCGTCGTCACTTTTCAATCCCGATGCGCCTTTGAGCCATCATTGGGTCGATGCGACGCACATCACTTTCGGTGTGGCGACCGTCGGTTTCCGATACAAAAAATTCAAGATCGAAGGTTCGTCTTTCACCGGACGCGAGCCCAACGAGCATCGGTACGATTTCGACAAGCCCAGATTTGACAGTTATTCCGGACGCCTTTCGTATAATCCGAACCAGAATTGGGCGCTTCAGGTGTCTCACGGTTTTTTGAAGCAACCCGAAGAGTTGCATTTGGGTGAAGATGTGAATCGGACGACAGCATCGGCGACTTACAGTTTGCCTTTAAGTGAAAATGGTTGGTTCAACGCCACGGCGCTTTGGGGTATGAACAAATCCAAAGGTCACGATGTCGAGCACGCGGCTTTGTTCGAAGCGGCCTGGAACAAAAGGCGTTTGGCAGTTTACGGTAAATATGAGTTTGTACAGAAGTCTGTCGAGGAATTGGCTTTGGATGAATCGGTTTATGGCGAACATGCGGTTTTTCCGGTGAATGCGCTTACGGTTGGCAGCAGTTACGATATCCTCAAATTCGGTAAACTCAATCTTGCGGCTGGTGGACAGATGAGTTTTTATGCGAGCTCTAGCCGACTCGATGGTTTGTATGGTGATAATCCTATGGCTTTTGAGGTTTTTGTGAGGGTTTATCCGGGTTTGATGAAGATGTAGTTTAGGGCACTTTTTTCACCATTACGAAGTTGCTCCTTTCTTTTTTTTGAACCATTTAGAAGTTAAGACAAGTTAAGTTGCTCGCTTCGCGAGCGCACCGAAAAGTTTAAACCATTAAGTTCATTAAGGGCATTAAGCTCGTTAAGGTTTTAGAGCAATAAAGATAGTTAAGGCAAGTTAAGCCGCTCGCTTCGCTGGCGCTCGCACGAAAAAATGACCGTATAAATCGATTGCTATTTCCGGCACAACCCCTGCACCTTGAACCCTGCACCTTTTACCTTGCGCCCTGAATCCTCAAAGTCTTCTCGAACATTTCGTAACCTTCCTTATTGTCGCTCTCGTCTTCTTCGGCTTCCTGGATCAGTACAGAGTACGTTTTGTCATTGGCGTGAAAGCAATGGACGGTTCCTTTGTGTTTTACCGTGAGAATCGTGGCCGTAAAATCTATCGAAAGCGCTTCGTGGCCCGCGAATTTCGTTGGTTTTTCCGGGCCGAATTGCAGGTTCGACGACTGGTAGGTCGATTCGCCGTTCATCTCGTCTTTGTAGGTTTGGATGTTTTCTGCCAAGTCGAGATCGCCGTCTACCCAGGTCAAGGTGAAAAGACCGCTTGAGTTGAGTCCTTTTTTCTGGACAGACAAATAATAGGCGTTTTCGGTAATCTGTTTCTGGTCTTCAATTTTCCAGTCGCCCGGAACCGTGAACGAAACGCCTTGGTGGTTGAATTTTACAGGTTCAGGTTTTGCACACGAGGCCAGGACAATCAGCACTAAAAAGCAAATTTTTTTCATGATCTTCTTTGTTGTTTGAACATCAAGGTACGATTTTTCCGAACAGGTCGGAATCGTAAAATAGCTGGTTTTCAGGATAATTTGTTTTTTTGGAAAGAAATGCTCAGCCCGAAATCTTTTGTCCCAGCGGCAGCAGTCGAATCAGGCGTGTGAGCACATAGGATCCGATAAGGCACGCAACAATCGTAAGCGGTATTCCCACAGCGGGGTGAATCGTTTGCCAGGATAAGCCAATTGCGTACAATCCTTTAAGTATCAGAATGTGGCTGAGGTAGATCCCGAATGCGTGAGCGGAAACTTCGGAAATCATTTTACGAAGCACAGCAGATTTTACGTCCGAATTCTTGAAAGCAAGAAAAATACCCGATGCCATGAGAAGCGAAACCGGTGAAAGCCCGTCATACAGGCTGGCGTCGAACTTGCCGGATCTTTCGGTCAACCAGATCGTCCCGAAAAGCATCAGAAAGAAACCCACGGTAAAAAGTGCGATTCCAATCGTTCGCGTAGGATTGCCAAAATCTTTTTTGTAGAGATAATAGCCCAAAACCGCGTATCCCAGATAACCCGTAAAATAGCGAAGGTCAAGGTCTTTGGGGAAATAACCCGACACAATCGGCAAGCTCAACACGAGCATGACAACCCAGATCGCGAGGTAAAGCGAAATCTCGTTTAGCGAACTGTTTCGGATCCATTTTGAAAAAACCGGAAAAATAAGGTAAAGCCCAATTATCATGAACATGAACCAAAGGTGTATTTCTATACCGTCGCGGATCAGATAAAAGACGAATCTGGAAATTGCTCCAACCGAATGTGAGCCGCTGGCCAAAAAAGGGATCAATTTTAACCCGATATACACCAAAGACCAAAACAAGAACGGCAGCAGTATTTTCGAAAAACGGCGTTTGAAATAGTCTTTCAAAGCGTATTCTTTCGAGAAAATGAGCGCTCCCGAAAGCATCACGAACAAAGGCACCGAAAAGCGCACAAAGCTGTCGGCCACGTTTCCTATCGCCCAGAAATTCGGGGCTGTTTTGCCGTATAGGTACAAAATGGGAGCGTTCACGTGAATGGCAACTACTCCTGTGATGGCGAAGAATCTAAGGATGTCGAGCCAAAAAATAGCGGTTTTGCTTGAACTTCCGAGCGTTTTTTCCATGGCTCAAATATCTGAATTTAGGAGCTTGTGGAAAGGTTTGCGATACATTTCTCGCGAATATTCCAGACTTCTTCGAAAGAAAGCCCGATTCCGCTATCCGAGTTCCAATTGCGCAGGAAGTTTTTGTGGAATTCAACCTTGAAATCGGCAACCTGATCTGGCGTGATTTCGGCCTCTTGTAAAATGTCGGCTTCGAGTTTGGAGAAGTCTGACTTCGGATTCGTGAAATCAAAGCGGAAGCCGCCAAGCTCAAGGTAACAATGCGCTTCTGGCACGAAGTTGAGACCAGAATTTTCCAACGCGTTTCCGATTCCAGGTGTGTTCGACGCATTCATCTTATAAATTCCCAGAATGAGTTTGGCCGGAATCGCGTTTTCGTCGGCAATGGCTTTGAGTAAAGCGTGTTTGGACGAACAACTTCCTTTGGCTTCGGTGAGCACAAGATGCAAGTCTTCTCGATTTGCATTTCTTCCATAAGGTAAATGGCGCACGTGTTCCAGCAGCGAATTCCAGTCGTCGATTCCCAGATCGATTGCGAATTGCGTAAGCTTTCCGGATTTTAGCTTTGGAGCTTTCAAGGCGATGCAAACCGGAAATCTGTCGGGATCCAAAAGAATCGTGCCGTTGTTTTTCCAATATGGATTTTTGGCTGCTGTCGGATGAATCCCAAGAAGGGAAGCTCGTTTCTTCAAAGCTTCGATTTCGGCTTGAGAATTCAGATAAAACACCAAAAGGTCGTCCTGGTCTGGAAAATGGTTCGGACTTTCGTCAGACGTCGTAAACTCGAGTTCCCAATTTCCGTCAGGTAAACCCAAAAAAATGCCGTCGTAGGAATCGTGGTTTTCGAAACGTCCCAAAACCGAAAGCCCGATGACTTCGGTGTAAAACCCAAGCATCGGACTCAAATCGTTGGTATGGCGCGCAACTCTGAAGCGCATCTAGAAAATGTAGGTAGAAACCGCTCCCGCATCGAGTTTGGCCTTGAATATCTGGCCCGAGAACTGCACCGAGAAATTTTTGCTTTCCTTAGAAGTGTTGACCACCACGAGCACCTTTTTGCCATCTGGCGTAAGGAATGCGACGTTGGGCAAACCTTCAATTTCATTGGTCTTGACAACCTTCGATCCTGGACGCGCGAACTTCGATCCGTGTGCCAAATGGTAGTAGCCCACGTTCTTGTTGGTTTTTGAACCCTGAATCGTGACCGCGCCCATGCAAGAAGTACAGCCGCCGCGATCGGTATGCGGATCGTACTTGGAATCTGCGGCGAGGTTCCATTGCAGAACCGTTTTTGCCCAATTTCTGGTCGCTCCGACTAGCAAATGTTCTACATTCCATTTTAGGTCGTTCGGGAAATCGCCCGGGCCGCCTGTCCATTGTTCTGTGAAGTACAGGTTTTTGTCTGGGTGAGCGTCGTGCACTTTAGTCATCGCGTCGATTGTGCCTCCGTAAAGGTGAAAGCCCGATCCGTCTACGTATTTTTTGGCTTTTGGATCGGCAAGGATCTCTAACGGATATTCGGGTTTGTCGCAATTGTGGTCGTAAACCACGATTTTCGTCTTGATCTTGGCTTTGGCGAAAGCCGGCCCGAGGAAATCTCGCACGAAAACCAACTGGTCTTTGGCTTCCATGTACATGCTAGGGTTGTTGCCCGGATGCAAAGGCTCGTTCTGGATCGTGATCGCGTCAATGTCGATTCCTTCTGCCTTCATGCCTTGGATGTATTTCACGAAATATTGGGCGTAAACCGAGTAATATTCGGGTTTCAGGCTGCCGCCTCTCGTGTCTCCGTTGTCTTTCATCCAGACCGGAGCGCTCCAGGGCGAACCCATGATCTTGATCTTCGGGTTGATCTTGAGGATTTTTTTGAGGATTGGGATAAGTCCTGTACGACGATCGTTCTCTAGGCTGAATTTCTCGAGCTTTACGTCGGTTTGGCCTTTTTCCAGATCGTTGTAGGAAAAAACACGGTCGTCAAGATCGGATGCTCCTATGGAAAGTCTCAGGTAGCTTATGCCGATGGCGTTTCCGGTGGTGGAAAACAAGTCTTGCAACAGTTCTTTTTGTTCGGCTTCGCCCATGGCTGTCAATAGTTGCGCGCTTCCGCCGTTAAGGCAATAGCCGAAACCGTCTATGGTTTGCATGGTTTGCGTGACATCTACGACAATACTGTTTCGAGACGCGAGGGGCGACGCTTTTTGGGAAGTGAGTTCGGGTTGTTTCTCGAAAAGCACCGATCTGTCGGCTTTGGTGAGCCAGTTTTCTACTTTTACGGGGTTTTGCTTTTGGGCGAAAACCGTGGCTGAAAGTAGGCTCGCGATTGCGATTGTTGCTGTTTTTAGGTGGTTCATTTTTTTGGTTGTTGAATTTTGGCCGGGATTTATTTCGGGTTTTTCAAAAATAGGGAATTTTGGGGCGTAAGTGGAAAATTCCTCCCGAAGCTTCAGGACCAAAATCCAAAACTTCTCTTTACCGTTTAATGATTGATTTTTTTTGCTCGCTTAGCTCATTTTTTTTACCATTAAGAAGTTAAGTTTTTCGCTTCGCTCTTTTTTGAACCATTAAGTTCATTAAGGGCACTAAGTTCATTAAGGTTTTTCGTTCGGATTTTAGTTTTTAGAATGTTTGCGTTCGAGGAATCTTAAAGTTCTTAATGCCCTTAATGGTTTAATTTTTGAGCACGTTTTTTTTGGGTTTTGGTTGATTTGTTTTTGG
>JBCNQO010000080.1:0-6396 GCA_039592825.1 Flavobacterium sp. | reverse complement strand
TGTAGAAACCTTCGGGCGAATACGTGTAAAATTCCATGGTTCCGGCCTGGATAAGATCGGTGATGACGTGCGCGTCGCCCAAAGGTCTGGGGTAAGTCCAGTCGTTTTGGTTGAGTGTTCGCGTAGCACATTCATAAGGCCACGGAATTGGCAGGTTGCTCGGGAAGATGTCGTTGTAGTTGAACATGAGAACTTTTTCCGATACCGACGAAACCTCAAAAAAGCCTATCACCTTTTCGTCAGGGTTCGAGTCGCTTCTGATGTTGCCATAGAAAAAGCCGGGTTGCATCTGAGACAGGATATTTCCGGTGGATGAAAGTTCGCTCAATGTCTTGTAGAAAGTATAGGAGGCAAGGTTCAGTACGTATTGGCGCACCTTTATTCCGTATCGGTCGTTAACGATGTAACTAGTATCTGCAATCTTGCGCATCGGGAAATTAGAGACGCGGTCTTCACTAAAACCCACAGTAGAAGTAATGACAGTAGATTTTGAGCGGCCTCTGCGATAGCAAACATGGGCCTGAACCGTCCTTGGCACCAAGTTCATGTCTTCGAACTCATCTGCGTCCGGGCCGTCTGGGGAAATTATGATTTCACTTTCGCTGTACATTGGCGTTGCAAAACGACCGGCTTCCTCGTATTCATAACGGTAATATTTTGAAGTTCCGGTAGGGTCGTAACTGTTTACACGGATTTCCACACCATTTACACTTCCCATGCTTGTCACGTTGGTGTTGAGACTTTCGATGGGAGTTACGGTAGTGAGTTTTTCGGACGTAGACGAATAAGAGCCGCCATCTGCGGTAACAACGTGCAGGCTGTAGCTTCGCTCAGGATCTGGCAGGAAGGCATTTTGCGAAACATACATTGTGTCTTGTTGCTCGAATTCGATCGTTTGTCCCAAATCGTCCTGAACGTAAACAGTAGCGTCATTTTCGAAAGTAGGTTCTGAACTCTCGAGTCGGTAGGCACGCGAGATCTTCACGCTGTGTTGTTTCATTTCATTGGTGATGGAACCTTCTATCACGAGTGCACTTTCGAAGTTTCGGGTTTGAAGCGCGTAAGGTTCGGTGCATCCGAAAAGCAAGCCGAGACCCAAAATAGCGGTAAGAATACGAATCGCTTTCATGATCAGAATTTGAAGTTGTAAGTGAAAGTTGGCACTGGCATAGAGAAAATCGACGTCTTGTAGGCTTTGATCTCGCCATTCTGGGATACGAAAAACACCGAATAAGGGTTGTTTCGTCCCAAAACGTTATAGATCGAGAAGTTCCAGAAACTGTGTGCGAGTTTCTTGATCTTGTGGTTGCCTTCTACGTTGACGCCTATGTCCAGGCGATAATAATCCGGAATGCGGAACTGGTTTCTGTCGCTGTACATCGTGTATTCGATGCCATTGTACATATACGATCCTATAGGGTAAGTGATAGGACGTCCGGTCTGGTACACGAAATTGGCCGAAAGGCTGTAACGCTTGGTGAACTTGTAGTTCATCACAGCACTGAAATCGTGTGGCTTGTCGAAGTTCGAGGCGAAATATTTGCCGTTGTTCACGCGCTCGTCACCGAATTGGCTGTCGAGTTTCAGGAAACTGCGTGAATAGGTGTAACCGATCCATCCGTTAAGGCGACCCGAATTCTTCTTGACAAGGAATTCCACTCCATAACTCTTGCCTTCGCCCTGGAGCAATTCGGTCTCGATGTGTTCGTTCATGAGCAACTGCGCGGCCACTTTGTAATCGAGAATGTTCTTCGATTTCTTGAAATAGCCTTCGAGGCTCACTTCGTACATGTCGTCTTTGAGATTCTTGTAGAAGCCAAGCGAGAACTGGCGCGCCACTTGCGGTTCCACGTTAAGATCGGACAATTTCCAGGTGGCCGTTGGAGATTGCGTCGTATTGCTCGACATCATGTGAATGTACTGGTACGTCTGATCGAATCCGGCCTTGACCGAAAAATCGTCGGCTATGATGTATCGCGTGGAAATGCGGGGCTCGAAACCGCCATATTGCTTGATCACTTCGTTGTTTCCGTAAACATTTTCGCCTGTTACCGTACCGTCATTCAAAGGCACGCCGGGTTGGTAAGTGCGTTGGGTAGATGCTCCGAGCGCCAAGAAATGAGAGTATCGGACGCCGGCGCTTACGAGCCATTTTTCGGTGATTTCATAATCGTCACTCAAATAAATGGCAGACTCGAGCGCTTTTTCCTTTTGGATGTCTACCGGAACGACAAGCGAGTTCGACCCGAGCGGATCCATATAACCTGGCTCGATGCGATACAGTTTGCTGCTAATGCCGTAACTCATTTTGTGTTTGTCCCAAAACTGAGACTTGAACTTGAAAGCGATCTGAGTCTCGTTTATGGTGTAGCCCAAATCGAACGAAGACGAATTTCCGGCGTCGTACTCTATGTTGAACTTGTATTGGCTGTTGGTCAAGGCGAAAGTTCCGCGGTTTTTGGCGTCGAACCTGTGGTGCCATTTGAAAGATGCCAACAGGTTGTCGTATTTGTAAAGCGAGTCTGAAGTGATGCTGAAATCGTCGTGGCTATAGTAACCCATCAACTCTATCTCGTCGTTCTTGCCCAGTTTGTGGAAGTATTTCACGTTGGCGTCGTAGAAAGAAGCCTGGCTGTTCTGAAGGTCGGAATTCTTGAGGGAACGCAAAATCCAGCCCGAATAAGTGGCGCGTCCGCCAACGATCAATCCGCTTTTTCCTTTCACGATGGGAATGTTCAGCATAAGATTGCTCGTAACCGGGCCAATGTTTCCTTCTCCCGAAACTTTGAGCGTGTCCGGCCTTTTTGTCGAGATGTCGAAAACAGACGAAAGTCGTCCGCCGTATTCTGCGGGAATGCTGCCTTTGAAGATCGTAACGTCGCCCGTGGTAAAAGGATTCACGGCCGAGAAAAAGCCCAAAAAGTGAGACGGGTTGTACAAAACGGCGTCGTCGAGCAAAATCAGGTTCTGGTCTTCTTTACCGCCGCGAACGTTGAATCCGGCCGATCCTTCGCCAACAGTTTTGATTCCGGGAAGCGTAGTGGCAACGCGGAAAATGTCGCGTTCGCCCAGAACCAATGGGATATTCTTGATCTTTTCGACCTCGATTTTGGTTACGCCGGTAACCGCAGTCCGGAAGTTCGATTTTTCGTTCGTGTAAACCACGACTTCCTTGAGTACATTCGGGTTTTCCGATACCGAAAAGTCGAGTCTGCCGTTGCTGTAGGCCATGATTTTTTTGGAAGCCTGAGTGTAGTTGATAGACTGCACTTGCACCGTATGCGCGCCAGATGGAACTTTGAGTGCGTAGAAACCTCTGTCGTCTGTCACGGCGTCCAGATTCAGGCCTTTCACCGAAAGCAATACGCCCGGAATAGGTTGTCCGGTCACGGCGTCGCGAACGTAGCCCGTAACTATCGAGGTTTTTTCGGCTGTACTTTTCTCTTTCCCAACTAGCGCTACAGCGTCTTCGTCGGTAGATTTGGTATCGTTGAAAAACACGGGTTTCGCTTCGTCGGTTTTCCTGGCGTTTGGTTTGTCTGCAAAGAAATCATCGGGAAGTTCATTGTAGATGGCCGAGTTTTTTGTAAGGATAACCTTATTTCCGTCTATGAAGAAATTTAGGTTTGTCTGAGAGAAGACCGATTCGAGAACGGTAGTGGCATCGGCGTTGCTAAAACTGGCAGAAACGGGTTCGGTTTGAGCAAACCAGGTTTCGTCGTAAAAAAACTTGTAGTTCGAGGCCGATTCGATCTGTTTGATCGCTTCCGCCACCGGAACATCAGAAAAAGAGACGCTTATTTTTTGTTGTGCAAAAGTGCACGCTGGTATCGCCAAAAGTAACAACAAAAGTATTTTTCTCATGGCAGAATCAGTTTTGAACATTTGAGATGTGACGGAAAAGTCGGGTCATGAATTGGCTAGGGTCTTTTTTCGAAAGTTCTTTTTGGGATTGGTAGAAGTCCTTGATTCGTTCTTTCTGATCGGGAAAAATGGCCGTAAAGTCGCCTTTGGTTTTCACTTTCGTAAAAGTGCCGTCTTTCTCCAGAAAAAAACTCGGGTCTTCGGAAAACTCGTGAATCGTGACGGAACCATCGTGTCGTTCACGGATGAATTTGTGGTGTTTGGCGTAAAGCGTGTAGCCTTTTTCGGACGCACATTTTTCGTAGTAGCCGTTTACGTTTGCAGGCTTGTTCTGAAGATTATCGAGGTTGACGAAATTCCTGCCGTCTAGCACGAATCCTGACACGAACTGTTTTTCGAGAACGGTACCTATGTTGTTATCGCTGTTTTTAGGTCGAAAAACGAGAATGTCGTGATAGATGTCGTACCTGATACTTGCGTTGTAATAAGGTTGCCCGTCATAGTAAACGGTTCCGTCTGTATATTGGTCGGTCTTGAAGAATTGGTCGTTCCCCTTGCGTATCAAGTAAGGATTCGGGTATGCGCGTCCGTTGTTGAGGTTCAGGTTTTCTAAGCCAGCTTTGTTGTCGTAAGAATTGTAGGTGTCGGCTTCAGATTGCGCATTCGCGGAAATTGTCGAAAGCGCAAAAAGGACGTATGCCAAAAATAGGGATTTTCGGTTGGCATTCATGTTCGATTTGTTGATTGTTGTGGGCTAAATGTAGGAATAATTTTAACCTAATTTTAATGTTACGGCAAAAAAAAATCCTGACGGAAGTCCCGTCAGGATTGAAAGTCACTATTTAGTGACAAATTATTCGGCTTGAGGTGCGTCGTTGCTCGTTTCGCTTGAATTGCTTCCCGATTCGCGATTTTCCCTTGGCTCTCTGTTTTCTCTCGGACGATCGTTGCGATCACCGCGATTTCTGTCGCCACCGTGACGTGGTCCGCGGTCGTTGCGGTCACCTCTTGGGCGATCTCCGTCGCGTCTCTCCGGACGTGGAGCGTTCTCGTCTCTTGGCGGACGTGGCGTCAAAGCTTTCTTAGACACTCGCTCTTTTCTCGTCTTAGGATCGATTCCCATGTATTTCACTTCGAACTCATCGCCCATGTTCACTAGGTCGGTTACGTTCTCTGTTCTTTCCCATGCGAGTTCCGATACGTGAAGCAAGATCTCGTTTCCTGGAGCGTCCTGATATTCCACGACAGCGCCGAAGTCCATGATCTTGATGACTTTCACTTTGTAAACCTCGCCAATACACGGCTTGAACGTAAGCGAGTCGATCTTGCGAAGTACCGTGTCGATTCCTTCCTGGTCTGTACCCAAGATTTCCACAACACCTTCTTCGTTGACCTCGTTGATCACGATAGTGGTTTTGGTAAGCTTCTGAAGTTCCTGGATCACTTTTCCACCT
Organism: Flavobacterium sp.; assembly: GCA_039592825.1. GTDB lineage: Bacteria > Bacteroidota > Bacteroidia > Flavobacteriales > Flavobacteriaceae > Flavobacterium. Next base: position 1,078 of record JBCNQO010000080.1, on the reverse strand, counting down.
GGTCCGATAAGTGCACCGATGAAAGCACCCGGAATCGTCGTCATGATGATCTTCGGAGCTTTCGGTTTCACGTTCTCGCGTGGAGCGGCTTGTGTCTCGATGAGTTTTCCCAGGATGTGAAGACGGCCCGCACGTGCTTGGTCAAGCGCTTTCTCCATGATCTCGTAGTTCAATCCCTCGATCTTGATGTCCATCTGGCAAGCGGTGATCCCGTCTGCTGTTCCAGTCACTTTGAAGTCCATGTCACCAAGGTGATCTTCGTCTCCCAAAATGTCCGAAAGTACAGCCCAACGGCCAGTCTTGTCATCAGAAATCAATCCCATGGCGATACCAGAAACCGGCTTCGTCATTTGAACGCCCGCGTCCATCAAGGCCAAAGTTCCGGCACAAACCGTCGCCATTGAAGACGATCCGTTTGACTCCAAAACCTCAGAAACGATACGGATCGTGTAAGGATTTTCTGCAGGAATCATGTTTTTCAACGCGCGCTGCGCCAGGTTTCCGTGACCAACCTCGCGACGAGAAGTACCGCGCAATGGCTTGGCTTCACCTGTCGAGAACGGTGGGAAATTGTAGTGCAGGTAGAATCTTTCTTCTCCTTGCTCGCTTGGCGCGTCGATGATGTTCGCCTCGCGTGAAGTTCCCAAAGTCACCGTTGCCAATGCTTGAGTTTCACCGCGTGTGAACAATGCCGATCCGTGTACTGATGGAAGATAGTCGACTTCGCACCAGATTGGGCGGATCTCGTCTGTCTTTCTTCCGTCAAGGCGCAATCCCAAATCAAGGATCACGTTACGGACGGCTTCTTTTTGAGTCGATTTGAAGTATTTCGAGATAAGATCCCCGAACTCCAATTGCTCTTCTTCCGAGAAAGCGGCTTTCACTTCTTCTTTCACTTCGGCAAACTTCTCACCGCGTTCTGCTTTGCCAGTTCCTTCCTGAGCAATTGCGTAACACTTGTCGTAAGCCAATGCGCGAACTTTCGCTTCCCACTGGAAATCCCGCGCGAAATGCGCCGGCTGCACGCCGTGCTCCTGGGCCAGCGCGGTCTCCACCACATCGACCTTGGCAATCAGGC
>JBCNQO010000008.1:0-11601 GCA_039592825.1 Flavobacterium sp. | reverse complement strand
GACCCGACTTGTAACACCTATACATCGGCTGTCACTTACACGGTAACGACAAGTACGGCTTCGACGAATCCTACGGGAATCAATACTACCGCAAACACAGTTTGTGCGGGCAACTCTGTAACGCTTACTGCCACGGGCGGAACTGTAGGAACAGGTTCATCTTACGCCTGGGGAACAGGCTACACGGTAGGAGACAACGTAATCGCTGGGCAGACAGGTTCATCGATCACGGTTTCTCCAACGGCACAAACGGTTTATTGGGTACGTCGTATCGATCCGGCGCCTTGTAACACACAAACGCAAGGTCCTACGATCGTGATCAACGTAAACGGAAACTCGAGTGCTCCAACAAGCTTTACGGCTTCAAGCACCTTGATCTGTTCTACAGGAAATACGCAGCTTTCTGCAAATGGCGCAACTTTGGCCTCTGGCGGACAATACCAGTTCGGTACAGGAAACACGCCAGGTGCGAACATCATCGCTACACAAAACGGCAATACCCTTACGGTTGCGCCAAACGTTACGACTCAATATTGGGTGCGTACGATAGATAGCGGATGTTCTGCAGCTTCATCGGCTTTGTTCCTTACCATCAACGTTAGCGTAAGATCTACAAGCCCTACCGGAACTTCTGTAACGGCCACGAACGTGTGCGCCGGAAGCCCTGTAACGATCACCGCAACAGGTGGAACTTTGGGAACAGACGGTGTTTACCAATGGGGAACTGGCGGCACGCCTGGCAACAACATTATAGCGGGTGAAACCGGAGAATCGATCACGGTTTCTCCAACGGTTGCCACTACTTACTGGGTACGTCGCGTAGACAGTGCTCCATGTAACTATACCTCTAATTCCGCTACAAGAACGATCAATGTAACGGCTCCGGCAACGGCTCCAACTTCTATCACTGGCGGGCCAAGTGGAACGGTCTGCGCCGGACAAAGCTACACGCTTACGGCAAACGGTGGTTCGGGATCGAACGTTTTCCAATGGGGAACAGGAACTGTGGGATCGAACGTCATCGCGGGCCAAACAGGAAACCAGATTACGGTAACGCCTGCAACAACTACAACTTATTGGGTACGTCGCGTACTGCAAAGCCCTTGTTCTGGATTCACTTCGGCTGCGACCGTGACCATCACGACGACTGCAACTCCGGGTAACCCGACCGTTTTCGGAACAAACCAATGGAACGTTTACGGATACGCTACAGGCGACATCGACCTTACTACGGCTGTTTACGCCGGATATTACATCCAGACGGTTTTGAGTTTCGACGCTCAATCAGGAACGAACAGCTGGAACGAGAATGCGTCTCCGTCTAGTTCTGCCGGATGGAACGGATGTCCTATTCCAAACGACAATTTCACTTTCGTCTATAAGCGTAAAGGTTTCCCTTGCGGAACTTACACCTTGGCCTTGGCGAACTGGGACGACCAGGTAAGAGTTTTTGTTGACGGAAACCTCGTCTTTACTTGCGACGGCTACAGCGGTGGCGGTGCTTGCGGCGGTGGCGCGATCAGCGGATCTTTCCAATTGAACGCAGCCAGCGAAATCGAGGTGCGTGTTCGTGAGCAGGGTGGTGCGGCAAACCTAAAAATGAATTTCACCAAAACCGATGTAACTTCGACCCAGCCAACAAGCATCACAGCAACCGGAACGCCATCGTGCTCTGGAGCATCTGTTGTCTTGACGGCAAACGGAGGAACTACAGGAACAAACGGAACTTTCCAATGGGGAACAGGAGCGGCAGGATCGAACATCATTGCCGGTGCAACGACTGCATCCATCGCGGTAAACCCAACAACTTCGACGACCTATTGGGTGAGAAGAATCGATTCGCTTTGCGGACAAACCACGGCTGCCGCGACTTACAACGTCGTAATGCCGACACAAAACCTTGGGGCGCTTTCGGCCAACCAAATAATGTGTCGTAACACAACGCCTCAGAACGTAACCCTTACAGGTAATCCTGGATCGGTGGTGCATTGGCAAATTGCAGACGATTCGGCCTTTACGGTGAACGTCCAAACGATCAATAATACGACTACTACACTAACGGCCGCAGAAATCGGCTCCATCAATGTTACAAAATACGTGAGAGCCGCAGTAAACGGAACGTGTGGAGTAGGATACACAAACCCAACTACGTTAACGGTTCCTGGAACGGTAACCTACAACGGAACATGGAACGGCACGCCGTCTCAGTACACGCCAATCGTTGTTACGGCCAACCTGAACCTCTCGTCGAACCTTACGGTTTGTTCTTGCCAGGTTTCTAACAACGCTGTAATCACGGTACAGTCAACGGCTACGCTTATCGTACAACGCGAGGTTATCATCGATGCGAATGCTAACATCATCGTAGAGAACAACGGTAGCGTCGTGCAAATCGAGGATGCGGCAGCCAATACAGGTATCGCAACAGTGAAGCGCAACAGTGCTCCAATGAAGAACTTTGATTTTACCTACTGGTCTTCACCGGTTCAGGGGCAAACCTTGTACAATCTTTCTCCGCTAACGAGATATGACAAATATTACAGCTTCAACCCTGTAACGAATGCTTGGGTAACGCACATGAACGGTGCTCAGGTAATGGCTCCGGGATTGGGTTACATTATTCGTGCGCCGTTAGATTGGAGTGTCACTAACGCCTACGGAGGTCGCTACCCGGCCACGTTCACAGGAACCATGAATTCGGGAATCATTTCGACACCTTTCAAGAAAGGAGCCGGTACGTTCAACCTTATCGGAAACCCTTATCCGTCGGCGATCGATATCGATGTTTTCCTTACCGATCCGGCCAACGAGAACCTTGTGAACGGTACAATCTATCTGTGGACGCACAACACAGCTGTTAGCGCTGCAACTCCAGGAGGAGCGCAGTATAACTACACGGCAGACGATTATGCAAAGTACAATCTCACAGGTGGTGTAAGAACCGCTAACGCTTCCATAACCGGAGGTTCAGTTCCAACAGGAAAAGTAGCGTCAGGACAAGGTTTCTTTATCGAAACCAAAGCCGGACTGGCAAACGGGAACTACAACGTGACGTTCAGAAACGCCATGCGTGTGGCCAACCAGAACGGACAGTTCTTCAGGCCATCGGCAGACCAATCGCTTTCTACGGTACAAACGGTAGGACTTGAGAAGCACAGAGCGTGGATCAACCTACACAATGCAGACGGCGCTTATGACCAGATGCTTGTCGGATACATCGAAAACGCGACTAGCGAGAAAGATCGACTGTTCGACGGTGAGATCTTCAACGGCGGAAACTTCGTGAGCATGTACACCTTGCTAAGCGGAACAAAGCTTTCGATTCAGGGACGCGCCTTGCCGTTCGACGTGAACGATGTGATTCCTGTCGGATACAAAACATCGGTAGCCGGAACATTCACGATCACGCTCGAGCAGTTCGACGGATTGTTCGAAAACCAGAATGTGTACCTCTTGGACAAATCAGACATGAGCTACCACAACCTGAGCGAGGCTGAATACTCGTTCACGACGGCAACGGGAGTTTTCGATACGCGTTTCGAGATCCACTTCCAGACTTCGGCTCTTGGAGTTGGCGATCACACACCAGACGCAAACAGCGTGTACATCGTCAAGAACGACAAGCACATCGAGGTAAGCTCTGGAAATTACAACATGACCAAAGTCGCGATCTATGACCTTACTGGCAAGCTAGTGTACGACAAAAAGGACATCAACGCAACCTTGTTCAGCACAAAAGACCTGAACATGGCAGCCCAAGTCCTTATCGTGAAAGTCACTTTAGACAACGACGCGGTCATCACCAAAAAAGTTATAATGTATTAATTCGAGTAGAATTGAGATAGGTTGTTTTTAGTTGTTTAGTTTAGGAAAGAATCCCGTCACCCCAAAGGCGGGATTTCTTTTTTCCAACCTTTTGTACCAAAAAGGTATCTTTCCTCAAAAGATTGATTTTGAAATTAAGGATACTAATTTCTGCGTTGTTCGTTTGTACCTCGTCATTTGCCCAAAGTGACACGCTCTTTTTTGGAAAGGTAAAGACGGTTCGGGAAAAACTTCATTTTCTTGATTCGTCCCGAACTAACCAAGTCCGACCATTGTGGCACGACGATTATGGTGAGTTTGGAATGAATAAGCCAAGTTATCAATTGACGTGGGTACGAAATTGTTGGCGAAACATGGATAGCTATGCTTACGCCAATTACATCCGAGAATTTAATCAAGATGGAGTTCTGCAGAATGAGACTTGGTTCGATGCCAGCGATTCGATTTACAAAGATTTCAGGTACGAATATGACAGAGACGGTAATTTGTCAAAAGTGCTAACCAGATATAGTTTCGGCGGATTGGATATAGACGATTCAAACTATCGAAATTGCAATATAGTCTCGCGTTCCAGTTCGTCTGATTGGAACGCGACAACCCAATACTTCGTGTACGAATTCGACTCTGACAATAAACTTTTCAAAACCATCTATTATGACGAAAATGGTTTTAATACGGAATTTAGATATGTGTATGACGAAAACAGGAGAATCAAAGACGTTTTGGGTAACAATAAATTGATATTCCAAAAATTTTCTGACGGCAGCACCAATTATAAACGCGATTCGATTGGCGAAACCTTTGTTAAACAGAAAATCCGGCACGACGTCGAAGGAAGAATTATCGACAACCGCTACTTCAGCCAGGAAAGCCAATCTACCGAATACAGTTCTCAGGTATTCGAGTATGACAAATCCGGAAAAATAGTTCGTGAAGTTAAAGGATATCCAATCAATCTAAAAGGCACAGAAACTACCTATAAATATGTGGGAGAACGCATGGAGAGCTTGAAAATGAAAGATCTGCAAAACAACGAAACTTTCCGAACTATCAGGTATTACTATGACTCGCGGGATTTGTTGGTCAAAACACGGCAATGGTGGAAGGAAAACCGAGGCACTTGCACTTTCGCTTACGTTTTCGACCACAAGAACAATTGGATCGAGCAAACAAAAAGCGTCAACGGAAAACCTTGTTACAAACGAACACGGAAGATTACTTATTACGACTGAATCCGTTCCAGATTCTGATCCAACCAAACCTTATCGCGAGAAGTCGCATCCAAAACATCAATGTCCAGAGCCGTCGCGATGTGTTTGGCTTTGGCGAAAGCGTCGGCTTTGTCGCGGGTGTTGTAAAAAGTGAAATGCTTGTTTCCGTAAAAGACGTTCAGCACGATAACATTCGAAGTGGAATCGGTAGAAATCGATGCATAATTCACCGTTTGGGTTTCCTTCGTGGCAAAAACCGAGACGTAGTCGAATGCAGGATTGGGCTTCCATTTCCCGAATTTGATTCCAACGATAAACGAAGTTTCCCGATACATTTTCGCGTTGAGGTCGATTTCGGCGCCACTCGTATAGCAGGCAGAAATTCCGAAACAAACCCAGAATAAAAAGCTGAAAAGGTTGCCGTCGACCAAAAGCATGAGCGAGAAGACGGCGCAAAAACATGAGACGATTATTCGCCAGAACGCCACTTTCTTGCGATACGAAATGATTGCAGACATATCATGGGATTTGAACCACCACGCTCACCGCATTCCCACCAAACCCGACGGCGTTGACCATGATTTTTCTCAAACCTAGCGATTTTTCCGTCAAGTCAAAAGGCGAGTCAATAAATTCCTGTTTCTGAAGCATCAGAACGGCCATTTCCACGCTCAAAATCCCAGAAGAACCGAATGTATGTCCGGTTTGCCATTTGTTCGTGGTAAGCTGCGGTTTGTGACTTCCGAAGACTTTTTCTATGGCGCGCAATTCGGTCAAGTCGCCTTTTATAGTGCCCGGAGCGTGCATCACTATCGCGTCGATTTCTGTGGGATGCATTTCGCCCAAAGCCATTTTCATCGACTTCTGAAAACAGTCGGCTTCTGTAGAAATCGAGGTGTTGTGTTCGAGGATTTCAGTAGCGTATCCGATGCCCGAAATGATTGCGATTGCCTTGTCGGACACGCCTTTTTCGAGACAGCAAACCGCCGCGCCTTCGCCCAGGATCATCGAATTTTTGTCCTTGTCGAAATCCATAGCGCGAGACGGGAATTCGCCTTCTTCACGCGAATAGATTTTCAAAGCCTGCATTTGTGCGATCGTAAATGGCGTCAAAGGCGCTTCACTTCCGCCAACCAGAAACTTGTCAGACATGCCCGAATTGAGCCACGCAATTCCGTTCAAAAGTGCATGAAGCGAGGTTGAACAAGTGATCGAATGCGAGATTTCTGGGCCGTCAGACTGTAAATCGTGGGCGATCCAGGAGGAAATATTTCCTAAAGTAGTCGTCGGCGAAGCCAAAGTCGTGGCTTTCCCGTTTTCGAGGTAATCGGCAAAATGTTTTTCGAACAATCCGGTCGCGCCACGAGACGAACCAATGTTGATTCCAAAAACGTCGTCTTTTGTCCAACCGGCTTTTTCAACCGCTTTTCGCGAAGCCAGAATCGCAAACAAAACAGAATCGTCGAGCGAACGGTATTTGTTGTCGGAATTTTTCAGGACCGAAATTTCCCGTTTCAGATCATCGCTCAAAAACGCGCCCCAAGCCACATTCCCGTTGAAATCGGCTTTAGAGAAAAGATGTTTTTTAGTTTGGTAGCTTTCCCAAACCGAAGCGTCCGAATCACCGAGTGGCGAAATCGAGGCAAGGGAAATTATGGAGACTGGTGTAAACAAATCAGGTTTTTTTAGTCGAATGCCGAATGTCGAATTTCCTCGTAAAAATACGGCGATTCACAAGATTTTTGGCATGAAAGTCAATCGGTTTCAGGCAATTTCTTCCAACGCTTTTTCGATGATGACGTACACTTTTTCAAGTAGTTCATCGCTCATGATATAAGGCGGAAGCACGTAAACGATATTCCCAACCGGACGCAAGATCACGCCATTGTCGATAAAGAAATTGTAGAGTTTGTTGCGCAGTTCGCCGTAGTACGCATTCTCGCCTTCGGTCTTGATCTCGAGCGCCATGATCGTTCCCATAACGCGCGAGGTTTTCACTTTAGGATGTTTCCCGATTCGTTCAGCAAAAGCCGCTTGTGTTTTGTTGACGCGAACCAGATTTTGCTGGATTTCGTCCGATTTCAAAAGCTCGAAAGCCGCCAGAGCCGCCGCGCAACCCGTTGGATTCGCCGTAAAAGTATGTCCGTGGAAAAGCGCTTTGTTGATGTCGTCTGAATAAAAAGCATCGAAAACAGCATTGGTAAAAGTCGTGATCGCCATAGGAATCGTACCGCCAGTCAAGGCTTTAGACATGCACATGGCATCGGGTTGTTCCGACAGATAATCGCAAGCGAACGTCTTTCCCGTTTTCCCGAAACCCGTCATGACTTCGTCGGCAATCGTCAATACATTATTTTGTTTGCAGATGCGAATCAGCTCGTCAAGTTCGGCAGGTTCGTACATGACCATTCCGGCCGCGCCCAAAACCAAAGGCTCGAAAATAAAGGCCGCACATTTGTTTTCCGCAATGACTTTCTTGAGTGCATTTCTCGAATTTTCCTCATTTCCAACCGTCGGAACCGGAATGCGCACAACATCGATAAACATGCCCTCAAAAGCCTGAGTATACAACGAAATCCCGCTCGCCGCCATGGCCGCAAACGTGTCGCCGTGAAACGCGTCCTCAAACGCGATGATCGTTTTGCGCATTTCGCCTTGGTTGAAAAAATACTGCAAAGACGCTTTGATGGCGACTTCCACCGACGTCGATCCATTGTCTGAAAAGAAAACCTTGCCTTGGTTTGACGGCGTCATTTCGAGCAACTGTTCGGCAACTTTTATCGCCGGTTCGTGCGTAAATCCGCCAAAAAGCACGTGTTCCAAAGTGGTCAATTGCTTGTAGATCGCATCGGCAATGAATTTGTTCGAATGCCCGAAAGGATTCACCCACCACGAAGCGATCGCGTCAATGTATTCTTTTCCGTCAACGTCCCAAACCAGCGCACCTTGCGCTTTCGCAATGGCTACAGGCGTTTTTGCGGTTTTGTGTTGCGTGTACGGATGCCAGATGTAGGCGGCGTCTTTTTCTATAAGGTTCATTTTTCTAAGATTTTGAGAGTCAGGAACCAAGAATCAAGTCCTCGTAACTCAGATGCGTCTATTATCTATCCGTCTATTATCTTCCGAGAAGATTCTCCCGAAACTCGTCAGCATATTCGGCAATCACATTCTGGTCGAAATACGGTTCGTTTTCAATGCGTCCGATCATTTTCAAACCGGTTTTTTCCAGGATGATTTTTTCTGTGGACGCGAATTCGTCTCCCGAAAAGATGATTCCGGCAATGTTCGCGTTTCGGTTTTTCAGCGCTTCGATCGTGAGCAAAGTATGGCTGATGCTGCCCAGATAATGACGCGAAACCACGATCACTTTGTAGTCGGGTTTGATAAGATCGGCAATCGTGTCAGTTTCGTTCAACGGAACATAAAGTCCGCCTGCGCCTTCGATCACCAAATGTTCGTTGCCAGATTTCGGTTCTGAGATTTGACCAAGATCGACGCGAATCCCGTCCAATTCAGCAGCCAAATGCGGACTGGCCGGCGTATTGAGCGCATAAGAATTCGCGTGGATTTTCGTCTTGTCGTTAGAAATGTACTTTTCGATTTTGTGGGAGTCGGAATTGTCTAGATCGCCCGCCTGGATCGGTTTCCAGTAGTCGGCTTCGAGCGCTTGTGTCACGATGGCCGAGGCGACTGTTTTTCCCACTTCGGTCGAGATTCCGGTGATAAAAAACTTCATATCGCAAAGATACTTACTGTGTTTCGTAAAGTGTTCGCGTAAAAACTCCCGATTTTGACTTTTAACAATTTTTACAGATTTTCTGTAATCACTTAAGATTTTTTATTCGTAGGGATAAAAACCGGCCCCTTCCCTATGACAAGGTCGTATTTTTTTAAATTGGTCGATTACGTAAAATCTGTAGTTTTTGTTAAAAGTGGTTGTAAAAACAGATTTTACAATGCCAAATGAACCCAAACCGCTGTCGTGATTTTTCGCTATATTTAATAGAACAACACGACAACCATGACACGAACCGCCATTCCGCCTTACATCAAGGTCGTTTTCCTGTCGCTTCTCATTATCATAATCGTCTTTTTTATGGTGATGGCCAAGAAAATCCTCATTCCGCTGATGCTTTCGGCCTACATCGCCATGTTGCTTACGGCTTTTTGCAACAAACTCGAGAAACGCAAGATTCCGCGGTCGCTCGCGGCTTTTATCGCGCTTTTGCTGGCGTCGTTTCTACTTATCGGATTTCTGTATTTCGTGGTCACGCAAGTGGGAAGTTTTACCCAAGACGTCGAGGCGAACATGCAGGCGAATCTGGACAAATTCTGCACGAACATTGACGCGTGGGTGCAATCGAAAATTGGTTTTGACTTGCAGATGGAACGCGGTTTCGACCTCAAAAAATTATTCAGTTTGGTACAATCAGACAGCAAGGCTTTAACCGAGTTCGTGTTCAAGGCTTTGGGAACTTTGTCCGACATTGTTTTGCTTCCGATTTTCATCTTTTTCCTACTGATCTATCGCGACCATTTCGCCGTTTTCGCGTCCAAAGTATTCAAGCAAAGAAAGAGTTCCGACTTGCTCAACGAGATTGCCGAAATCAGGAAAGTGGTGCACAATTATCTAATGGGCGCCGGGAAAGTCATGCTGATTCTGGGCGTTGTCAACACAGGAGTTTTGTTCGCTTTGGGAATCAAACACGCAATCTTCTTTGGGATGCTCGCCGGATTCCTGAACATAATTCCGTATCTCGGCCCAACTTTGGGAGCGATTCTGCCGTTTCTTTTTGCACTACTGACCAAAGACAGTCTGTTTTATCCGTTCGCCGTCGTGGTCGCTTTCACGTTGATCCAATTACTCGAAAGCGCTTACCTCACGCCAAGAATTACGGGCGCTAACGTGAACTTGAACGCATTCGTGACTTTCGTGGGATTGCTCATCGGAGGCGCGATTTGGGGAATTCCGGGCATGATAATCATCATTCCAACGATCGCGATTCTCAAGAAACTGTTCGAATTGAGTCCAGAAACCGAACCTTATGCGTACTTATTTGGAGAAGAAGACACGCGATGGTTTAGGCGAAAAAGAACGTAATTCGCGTTTATGAATCCAGATTTCGATTTCAAGCTTCAGTATCCGGACGACTCGATTTTCGATTTTGTCGAGAGTTTCTGGACGCTCCGGAATTTGTCCGATCAGCAAAAAGAAATCGTGATTTTGCCAGACGGTCGAGCCGATCTTATCCTGATCGAGAGTCCCGAAGAACCTTTCCGAATCGTGATGTCTGGCCTGGAAACCGTGCCGTCTCAAGCGATCTTCAAACCCAAAACGGTCATATGCGCCATCAGTTTCAAGCTTTTGGCCACCGAATATATTCTGCACGAAAGCATTTCCCAGATTCTCGATTACGCCAAGGTTTTGCCCAATGGTTTTTGGGATTTTGGTTTCGATGATCTGTCCGATTTCGACCTGTTCCGACAAAAAGCATCCAACAAGATCAAAACCTTGATTCCCGAAAATATCGACAACCGAAAGCGCAAATTGTTCCAGCAGATCTACGAGTCGAAAGGAGAAATTTCCGTTTCGGAACTTTCAGACAAAATCGGTTGGAGCGCGCGCCAGATCAACCGCTATTTCAACAGCCAATTCGGGCTTTCGCTCAAGACGTATTGCAACATTCTCAGGTTTCGCGCCTCGATGCAGGAAATCGCCAAGGGCAAGCTTTTTCCCGACTCGAACTTCGCCGACCAAAGCCATTTCATCAAGGAAATCAAGAAGTTTTCGGGCGTGATTCCAAAGGAATTGCTCAAGAACGAAAACGACCGATTTATACAATTTTCAGCTTTGTCGACAACCTAATTTTGCGACTGAAATACTAAAGTCATGAAATTACAAGACAAGAAAATAGCCATTATTGGCGGCGGTCCGGCCGGATTGACGCTCGCCAGATTGCTCCAGATGAAAGGCGCAAACGTAAAAGTCTACGAACGCGATTTAAACGAGAATGCCCGCGTGCAAGGTTCGCCTCTCGATTTGCACGAAAACTCCGGATTGGCCGCGATAATCGAAGCCGGATTGCTCGATCGGTTCAAGAAAAGTTTCCGTCCAGGCGCCGACCGAAAGATCATCACAGACCATAACGCCACGATTTTCCTAAGCGACCACGATAAACCCGAAGAGAATTTCGGTCACGCCCACTTTCGTCCAGAGATCGATCGCGGTGCGTTGCGTGAACTTTTGCTCGAATCTTTGCAACCCGAAACGGTCGTCTGGAACAGCCATTTCGTGTCGATGGAAGCCCAGAATGGCGGTTGGTTGTTGCATTTCAAGTACGGTTTCGGCGCTTTCGCGGACATCGTGATCGCCTGCGATGGCGCCAATTCCAGAATCCGTCCTTATATCACAGACATAAAACCGTTTTATTCCGGAGTCACGATGCTCGACATCAATATTCCAGATGCCGAGAAGGTCGCGCCAACCTTGTTTTCGATGCTCAAAGGCGGAAAAGTCATGGCGTTCGGCAACAGCCATAGCATTTTGGGCGGACAAAAGGAATAC
>JBCNQO010000079.1:0-6502 GCA_039592825.1 Flavobacterium sp. | reverse complement strand
GTGCTGAAGTGCTGAAGTGCTGAAGTGCTGAAGTGCTGAAGTGCTGAAGTGCTGAAGTGCTGAAGTGCTGAAGTGCTGAAGTGCTGAAGTGCTGAAGTGCTGAAGTGCTGAAAATTATTGGGTTTGGAATTACCGACCAAATAATCATCTATTTATTTATCGACAAAGAAGCAAATAGCCAATCAGTTATCTGATTGGCTTTTTTTATATGTAAGTAATAAAGTCTTTAGCACTTTCGCACCTCAGCACTTTCGCACTTCAGCACTCAAAATCACTTCTTCTTGTTCTGCTGCTTTTGAGCCTCGGCCTGCTCCATCAGTTCCTGCATGCGCTTCTGGAACTTGCCCTGTGCTTTCGGCTTTTTCTTGTTCTCCTGGATCTGCAGATGGATTTTCTGCTCGTCCACGACATAACGCTTAATCACGACCATGATGGCGATTGTCACCAAGTTAGAGATAAAGTTGTACAAAGAAAGACCTGAACCGTAGTTGTTGAAGAACAACAACATCATAAGAGGCGAAAGGTAGATCATGATCTTCATCACCTTGCTCATATCCGGCATGCCTTCCTGTTGCGGTTGCGCCATTGCCTGATCGCCAGAAGTGAGTTTCATGTAGAAGAAGATCGCGATGGCCGCAAAAATCGGGAACAAGCTCACGTGATCGCCGTAAACCGGAATCGTGAAAGGCAGTTTCAATACTTCATCAAAAGACGAAAGGTCTTTCGCCCAAAGAAAACTCTGTTGACGCAACTCGATCGCAGACGGGAAAAACTGGAAAGACGCATAAACGAAAGGCAATTGGATCAAAGCCGGAATACAGCCCGCAAGCGGATTCACGCCAGCCTTGTTGTAAAGTGCCATCGTTTCCTGTTGGCGCTTCATAGGATCTTTGCTGAACTTCTCGTTGATCTCTGTAATTTCCGGACGCAAAACACGCATCTTCGCCTGAGAAAGGAAAGAGCGGTAAGTGATTGGCGACATGGCCAATTTGATGAGTAGCGTAAACAGGATGATCGCGATTCCGTAAGGGATGATCGACCCGAGGAATCCGAACAAAGGCACGAAAATAAGCTTGTTGATCCATCCGAAAATTCCCCAACCAAGCGGAATGATCTCATCGAGATTTCTGTCGTAAGAAGACAAAAGCTTGTAATCGGCCGGACCGTAATACCAGTTCATCTTATAGTCAAGCTCGCCCGCGCTGTTAAAGGCCAAAGGCGCTTTCATACGGAATTGTTTGGTGAAAACCGTATCGATCTTTTCTTCTTCAACCAAATTCTGAGACTCGAAATCAACCGACTTCAAAGGCGTTTTGGTCAAAAGGATAGACGTGAAAAAGTGCTGTTTGAACGCGGCATAAGTCACGTCTTCGATGGTCGCTTTTTCGTCTTTCCCTTGAGAAATATAGCTGTCTTTTCCGTCTTCGTATTCGTACACGATTTCGGCATAACGGTTTTCGTACGAAACACTTTTCTCGTTTCGGTACGTCTTAAGATCCCAATGCAGATCGACCGGTTTCGACGTATTCAGCACTTTGGCCAAACCTTGCGAACGGATGTCGAAATCGAGCATATAGTCGTTCGGCTTCAAAACATAGCGATATTCCAGATATTGCTCAGGACCCGATTTCAGGCGCAAAGTCAAGACCTGGCTGTCGCCGATTTTGGTCACGGTCGGTTCAAAATACAGGTTTTTCGTCTCCAGAACACGGTTGTCGTTGGTCTGCAATTTGAGGTTCAGGCTCGCGTTGTTCTTGTTGACCAACTCCACGAGTTGACCCGAACCTTTGCTGAAACGCTCGTATTTTTTAAGGACGGCTTCCTTGAGGTAACCGCCTTTGTTGGAAATGACAAGTTTAACAAGGTCGTTCTCGAGAGTAGTCGTGGCATCTTTAGCAGACGGCAAAGTAGCCGAATACGCGAAACTTCCCAAAGTGCTTTTCAAGGCGGCGATTTTGGTGGAATCGTTGGCGATCGTGTCGCTGGCGATTGCGTCGGCTTTAGCCATTTTGACCTCGTTGGCCTTTTTGGCTTTTTCTACTTGTTCCTGTTTTGCTTTTTCTGCTTTTTTCTCGGCCTCAGATGGCGATTGATAGAACATCCAGGCGAAAATCCCGAAGAGCAGCACAAAGCCGATCATCGAACTCAGGTTAAACTTTTTTTCTTCCATTTATTAGTGTGCGCCAATTAGTGCGCGGTTTTACTTCTGTTTTGCTTTGACGGTCGCCTCGACGAATGCCACGAAAAGCGGATGTGGGTTGGCCACCGTACTTTTGTATTCCGGATGATATTGCACACCGATAAAAAACGGGTGCGTCGGCAATTCGACAATTTCTACCAAACCGGTATCAGGATTGACTCCAGACGATTTTAGTCCGGCGTTCTGAAGCGACTCGGCATACTCGCCATTGTATTCGTAACGGTGACGGTGACGCTCCTCGATCTGTGCTTTTCCGTAAATCATGCGCGCCAAAGTGTTGTCTTTGATGTCGCATTTCCAAGCGCCCAGACGCATCGTTCCGCCTTTGTCCGTAATCGTCTTTTGCTCTTCCATCAAGTCGATGACCGGATTCGCCGTGCCTTCGTTCATTTCGGTAGAGTTGGAATCCTTCAATCCCAAAACGTTTCTCGAGTATTCGATAACCGACATCTGCATCCCGAGACAAATCCCGAAAAATGGCACATTGTTCTCACGGGCATAACGCACAGCTTCGATCTTGCCTTCGATTCCGCGTTCTCCAAAACCTGGAGCGACCAAAAGTCCGTCAAGGTCTTTGAATTTGTCCGCTACGTTGTGGGCGTCGATGTATTCCGAATGTACCGAAACCACGTTCACTTTGGTCTCGTTCGCGGCTCCGGCGTGGATGAAAGCTTCGAGGATTGACTTGTACGAATCCTGCAATTCCACATATTTCCCGATAAGCCCGATGTTCACCACGTGCTTCGGATTCTTGAGTCGGTGAAGGAAAACGTTCCAGTTTTTCAAGTCTGGCGTGTTTTTCTTCGGAAGGTTCAACTTCTTCAAAGCCACCACGTCGAGTCCTTCCTGAAGCATCAGGTTCGGCACTTCGTAAATCGTGGAAGCATCGATGGATTGGATGACCGAATCACGGCTCACGTTGCAGAAAGACGCCATTTTCTGACGCAATTCATCCGAAAGTTCGTGTTCTGTTCTACAAACCAAAATATCGGCCTTAATTCCGCTTTCCATCAAAGTCTTCACCGAATGCTGCGTCGGCTTGGTCTTCAATTCTCCGGCCGCGGCCAGATAAGGAACCAAAGTAAGGTGCACGACGATACTGTTGCTTTCGCCCAGATCCCAGATCAACTGGCGCACCGATTCTATATAAGGAAGCGACTCGATATCACCAACAGTTCCACCGATCTCGGTAATCACGATGTCGTAATTGCCCGAATTGCCAAGCAACTGCATGCGCTCCTTGATTTCATTGGTAATGTGAGGCACGACTTGAACCGTCTTGCCCAAAAACTCGCCTCTTCTCTCCTTTTCGATAACCGAAAGGTAGACGCGACCTGTAGTAACGTTGTTTGCCTGGGACGTTGGAACGTTCAAAAAACGCTCGTAGTGGCCAAGGTCAAGGTCGGTTTCGGCTCCGTCGTCTGTCACGTAACATTCTCCGTGCTCATAAGGGTTCAATGTTCCCGGATCGACGTTGATGTAAGGATCGAATTTCTGGATCGTAGTCCTGTAGCCTCTGGCCTGCAATAGTTTTGCGAGCGACGCCGCGATGATCCCTTTTCCAAGAGAAGACGTCACACCGCCGGTTACAAAAATATACTTTGTTTGGTTCATAAATATTTGGGTAGCTGTGTTGTGTGTTCCGTTCTGTAAAAAAACGGGGCAAAAATACGATTATAAATCGAGATTCCTTAATCGGGTTTTCACAATTCTATGCCAATCGGTTTTGGGATCGGACACCTATTTATTTCACAGCATCATCGAAATCAAACTCTTGCATATAGGAGATTTTCCACACATCGTTTTCTTTGACAGCCCGAAATCTATAAGGATATTCCCTGTCGGCCAGAGCCGAACTTCCAGGCCGATTTCCCCAATACCAATTGGCCGTAGCCGTTCCGTTTTCGATTTTAAGATCGTCCACTTCGAGATAGTCATAAGGATTCGGATTGTCGAAAGGCACGTCCTGACAGGCGCACCAAGGATTTACATCGTTCGCGAATCTAAAACTTGGCAAGTCGCCAACCAACCATTGCCCGTACTTCCCGCTTCTTAGATTTTTGTCGAGCGTACGGATGATTTTATCATAGTTGTCGGTAAACTCTTTCGCAAAGAACCCAGTCTTTTTAAGTCCTTCGACATTCCGCTCGTGAACCCGAAGATCGAATCCCGTATACAAACTGTCTTTTGGATCTTCCAACGCAGAAAACACCCCGATGGACTGCTTCGCACTCGCCCAATTCAAAACCTTTCGAACAAGATTCTGAAGCTGTGTTCTGTCGTCAGCAACTTGGACATTTTCCATTGCCGGACTTTCCGTTTTCAAAGTATCGGCTTCAGATGTGACAGCTGTTTCGGAAGCTTCCTTATTTCCGCATCCGACAAAAAGTATTGCAACAAGACAAGCGACAAAAATCGATTTCAGTTTCATTTTCTATTGATGCTTTACGGCTTTTTGTAACGCGCGCGCAATTCGCGAAGAATCGGCTCCATGCCATTCAACTTGAGTTCGTAGACCTCGAGTATCTGACGCCCCAAAAGCCCGTCGGGCAAGCGGTTATTCTTGAGCCAGATGATGTAATATTCGGGCAAGTCCACCAAAAAACGCCCTTCGTATTTTCCGAAAGGCATTTTGGCGTGCGCCAGTTTTATAAGCTGTTTTTTCGGATCGAAGTCCATCTAGAAATTTTGGTTGCCGATCTCGTTCAGTTCCGAACCGTTGCCTTCGCCTTTCGGATTCGGGCAATAGTCATTTTCTCCAAAATCGCTTTCGCCGAACAAAAGGATAAGACCGTAAAACGGGATCAACTGCCACCAACCGCTGTTGCCGCGATCGTGACATCTTTTCGCCGCCTGAGCCAACATGAACCAAACCGCCGGAATGAAAATGATCGAAATGATTACGCTAAAACTGTCGGAAAGCCCTAAAAACGCCGTTCCGAAAATTGATCCGTAAACAAAAAATACGTAAATGATGATACTAAGACCATATTCCAACCTGCGGATGCGGCCTTCAAAAGAGAAAGGATGCTTGAACATAAAGAATTTATTGGTTGCCGGCCAAATTAGAGAAATGACCGCAACCAATCGTCTTCGGGAATCCGAAAGTTATCAACTACCACGTAAAAGTCACGACTTTCTCGATGTCGGGATGCAAACTCAGATGCACCGGACAAGTCAAGGCCGTGCGCTCGAGAATGGTGCGCGTTTTCTCGTCTGGAGAAATGCCCATATTGAAATGCACCTCGATTTTCGAAATGCGTCTGGGTTCGGCCTGCATGTGTTTGGTCACTTCGGCCGTCGCTCCCGTAAAATCGACTTCCATCGTGCGCGCTTTGATTCCCATTACCGTAAGCATGCAACTCGCCAATGCGTTTGCCACTGTGTCGGTTGGCGAAAACGCCTCGCCTTTCCCGTTGTTGTCTACAGGCGCATCCGAAATGATTTCGCTCCCCGATTGTACGTGTATAGACGACGTTCTCAAATCGCCCAGATAAGTCACTTTTGATGTCATTATTCTACCTCTTTTACAGAAAGATCTTCGTTATACTGCAAGATATAAATGCCTTTGTTCACGAATCCGCCGTCTTTTGCGCCGTAGTCGAATTTGGCCTCGACTTGTTCAGTTTTCTGGTCAGATGCAGATTCTGCGAAAGTCTTGCCTTGAGACAATCGAAGCAAAGTGTCGAAAGTCACGTCAAAGCCGCGCGTGGCGAACTGGTTCGGGAAAACGCGGTTTTTCTCCTTGTATGAATTCCTGAAAATCTGGGCCGCCTGAGAATCGTTCTCACGCGTCATTGAAGGATAAAGCAGTTTCAGAACCGTAAGTCGTTTCATAGAAATTTCCTCGAAATCGAGCGTATCGTTCGGTTCGAGAATCACGAGCTGGATCTTGAAATTCGCGACTTCGGCCAAAAGCAGGTTTGTAGTACCAAGGATCATTCCCGTTTTTTCGGTGTCGAGCACCACGTAATTCTGTTGGTCTTTAGACAAAAGTGCGCGCAATTTGTCGGCTGGAACCGATCCGGAAGCGTCCACTTCGGCAAATTTGATGCCCTGATAGCCGTTTTGCAGAATGAGTTCTTTGGTAGAATTCCTTTTCGGATCGCTCACGATAATGATATTAGCTCCTTTAGAAGTCAAAAAGTCGAGCATCATTTTCTTGGTATATTGTTCAGACGGCATGGCCTGATAAAGGTTGCTGAACTTCTTCGCGGCTTCTTTCGACAAAGGCGAGATCAAAGCTACATTCGAAGAATTGAGTTCCTCGGCCGCTTTTTCGGCGTGTTGCTGATAGAATGG